>JAAWDW010000023.1 GCA_022793975.1 Bacillota bacterium | reverse complement strand
TTAACAGCCGAGTGCTCCACCATTGAGCTACCTTGGAACATTGACCGTAAATTTACAATTTGAGTCGACTATTATATTAGCACAACGATACAATTATGTCAATGCAAAAATAGAAAATTTTTAAATAACTCTTACCTTAATTTGCTTATTTTTTTCCGATATAATGCGCGCGCTTCCCGCCGTAATATCCGCCAAAAATGATTTTAATTTTTCGCCGTTTTCCGGATCTGCCGAAAGCTGCAGATTCACAAATTCCGCATATCCGATGTCCTCTATATTGAAAAGCTGCCCGGCTGCATTCTTTATTTTTGCAAGATATGAATAATCAATACATACTTCAAGCATCAGCATATCGCATACATTTGCAATGCCGGCCGCATTAAGTGCCAGTTTTGCACTGCTCGTGTAGGCGCGTACGAGGCCTCCTGTTCCCAGTTTGACTCCTCCGAAATAACGCGTAACCACAACTGCTGCATTTGTAATACCCTCTTTTACAAGCATCTGTACTATCGGCGCTCCGGATGTACCTTGAGGCTCACCATCGTCGGACGCCCATTGCAGCTGCATTTTATCTCCTATCACAAAAGCGGGAACATTATGTGTCGCTGTTTTATATACTGCCCTTATTTCCGCAATAAATTCATCAGCTTCTTCCTTACTTGTTACATGTTTTATATGCGAAATAAATCTCGATTTTTCTATTATCTGTTCGGCTTCCGCCTGTTCCATCACCGTCTTGTATAGAATCACAGCCGGCCTCCTTATATATTTTAAAAATACATTTTTCAGTATCAAACTGCCGCAGTCCCTGCATAAACTCTCTTGCAGCCTACAACATATACTCGCGGTACCGCCCCGTGTCCGCTGCCGACATTTCAGCGTCTATAAGCGTTCCGCTCTCAGTATATTCAGTAGAAAATACAGCCGCCTTTTCGCACAGGCGCGAAACCACTTCTCCTTTATCATACGGTATGAGAAGTTTTGCCCGCACGCGGTCCGCAAACAGTTTTTCTTTTATCAGTTCGAGCAATCCGTCTATCCCGTCTCCGCGTTTTGCAGAAACGCATACCGTTTCGCATACATCCGACCTCAGCAGAGTATTGACAGTCTCCGGATCATTGTCCAGAAGATCAACTTTATTGTACACAAGAATGCGTTCTTTGCTTCCGGCTCCTATTTCTTTAAGTACACTTTCCGTAACATCTATATGAAAGTCCCTTTCATCATACGATGCATCTGTGATATGAAGAAGAAGGTCCGCATAATTCACCTCTTCAAGCGTTGCTTTAAAAGCTCGGACAAGAGAATGAGGAAGCTTACTCACAAATCCTACCGTATCTATCAATATGAATTCATGATTGGAATCAAGCTTTATACTGCGCTGAGCCGTATCCAGAGTTGCAAAAAGCATATCTTTTTCCATTACGGACTTGTCCTCTTTTTCCGAAAGCGAAAGCAATCTGTTCATAAGCGCCGATTTCCCCGAATTTGTATATCCCACAAGTGCGGCAACAGGAATTTCATTTTTTTCGCGCCTTGCACGCTGTATGCTTCTTGTCCCCGTCAAACGATTTATCTCCGCTTTTATATCGTCAATTCTGCGCTCTATATGGCGTCTGTCCGTTTCCAGTTTCTTTTCACCCGGACCGCGTGTGCCGATACCGCCTCCCTGTCTCGACAAAGCTTTTCCAAAACCCATAAGTCGAGGCAACCTGTACTGCAGCTGCGCAAGCTCTACCTGCAGCTTTCCCTCTCCGGATGTTGCGCGTGAAGCAAATATATCGAGAATCAAAATCGTTCTGTCTATAACGCGTACGCCTATTTCATCTTCAAGGTTTCGTATCTGCATACCGGAAAGTTCTTCATTGAATATTATCGTATCCGCTTCCATATTCTCTGCAAGCTCTGCGAGCTCCCGCACTTTTCCGCTGCCTATATAAGTAGCGTTATTTCTGCGCTCGGCGCTCTGCACCATTTTTCCTGCAACTTCACATCCGGCAGCTTCTGCCAGACGCTCAAGCTCACTCATCGAATATTCGATGCTCTCTCCTGCTTCAAGCCCCACAAGTATTGCCCGGCATTCGCGTTCTGTCACGACTTCATTGTTTTCATCAAAATTTATCATAAAGTTTTCTCTTCTCCCGTTTTCTTTCTTTTTTATTTTATCATACGGCGCGTCAATTGCAAAGTGCAAAGCGGCGGGCACAAGAATATATCTCTATTATTTGCATTTTTATCTTTTTCCAGCTGTTTTTAAAATAAAAGATAAAATTATCGTACCCCCCCGCATATAAGATTGCAACAAATAGCAGACTCCCGTAAATATCCTATACCGCATCCAGTATTGATTCTTTCGGTACCTGCACAAAGCTGTCGGGTACTTTTCCGAGTATTATTGCTTCAGCCACAAGTATCGTGCTCTCTACCTCTATATGATGCATTGAAAACGGCGCCAGCACGCGTGCCTCTGTGTTCAGTACAACATATACCTTATATTTCGTCTGATTTATACCCTGTGTTTCAAATTCCGTAATAAAATCGATTTTCGATACGGCCACCGGAATTATCGTCAGTTCAAGCGAAGGTCCGCTCTGTGAAAGTATCTTACTTCCCAGAATTGATCCTATTGGCACTTCTATATCCGTGCCCGCTTCACCGTTTTTATACCGATTCTGCAGCTCCACCAAAAGCTCGGAAATAAGATTGTTTATTGCTGCCGTATTCGACTGCACCATTTCTATATTTCCCTCTTCATCCGTTTCTGTAATAAGTAAATTCCTCGCTGTTGTTTCATTTCCGAATTTCTCATTTATTGTCTCATTTACTATTCTGTTTACTATCGCTTTTGTCTTTATTGCACTTACCGCTTCAAGATTCGGCGATATGCGAAAAACCCAAAAATACGCCATGTATGTAATCAGCATCATTAAAACGCAAAGTACCGCTAATTTAAATGCGCGATGATCATAATTCTTTCTTCTTACACTTCTTCTCCCCATAAAAATACCCCCAATCATTATATGATGATCGGGGGAGTTTTGTTACATACTCACTTTTGCAAGTTCCTCTCTGAATTTATCATTGACAATCTTTATATACGTTCCTTTCATTCCGAGTGAACGTGATTCTATAACACCCGCAGATTCAAGCTTTCTGAGTGCGTTTACTATTACCGAACGTGTAATTCCCGAACGGTCCGCAATCTTGCTGGCAACAAGCAGACCCTCCATACCTTCAAGTTCCGCAAATATCTGCGCTACAGCTTCCACTTCGGAATAAGAAAGCGTTCCTATTGCCATCTGCACCACCTGACGTTCTCTTTCTTCCTCTTCTTGTTCAATCAGCTTATTTCTCTGTATCTCAAGTCCTACAATAGTTGCTCCGTACTCTGCAAGTACAAGATCTTCATCACTGAATTCCGAATCATATCTTGCCATAAGAAGCGTTCCCCATCTTCGTTTTCCTCCAAGGATAGGCACAACCGTATGATACTTATTGAAAAAGTCATAATTTTCACCGAACACTTCGATCATTTCATCACTTGTCATATTGGCTGTGGTCTCCTCTATTTTCAGAAAACCTTCATTGTAAGATTCCGGAAGCCTTGCTTCACCCGTTTCCGAATCCACAATAGCGTCACTGTCCTCCTGTACTTTGTAGTATACCCCGAGAAGCTTGCCCTTTCTGCTTATAATATATGCATTTACTCCGAGAAGCTCACTCAATATACCGCATAAATCGTTAAACGAAAAAGCTCCTGTCGAACTTTCCTGGAACACC
This sequence comes from Bacillota bacterium, assembly GCA_022793975.1. Classification (GTDB taxonomy): domain Bacteria; phylum Bacillota; class Clostridia; order Peptostreptococcales; family Anaerovoracaceae; genus QAKD01. The sequence goes on along the minus strand of JAAWDW010000023.1, from coordinate 4,875 downwards.
CAGTTCATTTTTCTTATCTTAGCAAGTAACGTATTTTCCATAATTCTCTTCTCCTTATATACAACCTCCGATTCTTAAAGCCCATGTATTATTCAGTTATTATATCAAGGCCGTGCATTTATTGCAAGTACTTTTTTAAATTTTCTGGCAATTATATTTTTTTAAAGCAAATTCATCCTGTTTATAATATAAATTTATCCAAATCTTCCTCGTGTATTTTTTCTCTGAATTTTTCTCTTACATATTCTTTATCTATGATGACTTTCTTTTCATCCATATCCGGAATATTAAAAGACAAATCTTCCAGCAATTTTTCCATTATCGTATGCAGTCTTCTTGCTCCGATATTCTCGGTCTGCTCGTTCATCATAAATGCCATAGTTGCAATTTCTTCAACAGCTTCATCTGTAAACTCTATCTCCACGCCTTCCGTTTCCAGCAGCGCTTTATGCTGTTTGAGCAGCGCGTTTTCAGGCACCGTAAGAATCTTTACAAATGATTCCTTCGTGAGATTCTCAAGTTCCACGCGGATAGGAAATCTTCCCTGAAGTTCGGGAATTAGATCCGTAGGCTTTGCAATATGAAAAGCACCCGCACCTATAAACAGCATATGATCAGTCTTTACCGGACCGTATTTGGTATTTACAACACTTCCCTCAACAATAGGAAGTATATCCCTCTGTACTCCTTCTCTTGACACATCAGCACCCGAACGGTACGAACTTCCCGAAGCAATTTTATCTATTTCATCAATGAATATGATACCGTTCTGCTCGGCATTCGCAAGTGCCTCTTCAGTTACCTGATCCATATCGAGAAGGTTCTGTGCTTCCTGTTCGCGGAGTATTTTTCTTGCATCCTTGACCTTTACTTTTTTGTTTTTCTTCTTTGCCGGCATCATATCGCCGAAAATATTACCTATTGCAATACTCATGCCCTCGTTGCTCATATCGAGTGCGTTGCCTTTCGGCTGATCGAGCACCTGTATTTCTATATACTGATCTTCAAGCAATCCTTCTCTGAGCTGCTGTCTTACCTGTTCACGTGCAAGCTCAACATCCCGTTCCTCAGGTTCTTCTGCCTGCATCTGCTCATACTCCTGTTTCTGACTGTTGTTTGCAAAATTACCCATTATAAAATCAAAAGGACCTCTTGCTGTATTTTTGCCAGCTATATTCTTTTTCTTACCCGGAATTATCGCTTCTAATATCTTCTCTTCCGCAATTTCATCAGCAACACTGTACTTTTCGGAAAGCATACTCTGCTTCGTTATTCTTATTGCCGATTCAACAAGATCTCTTATCATCGAATCGACATCACGTCCCACATATCCGACTTCCGTAAATTTAGTTGCTTCCACTTTTACAAACGGCGCATCCATAAGCTTTGCCAGCCTTCTTGCAATCTCCGTTTTGCCGACACCGGTCGGGCCCATCATCAAAATATTTTTCGGTGTTATCTCTTCTTTCATTTCATCGGAAAGAAGACTTCTTCTGTATCTGTTTCTCAGCGCAACAGCCATTGACCTCTTTGCTTCGTCTTGGCCGATTATATATTTATCAAGCTCCGCAACGATCTCTTTCGGAGTCATCTTATAAAGCGTATTTGCCATTCGTACCCCTCCTTAAAGTTTCTCAACGGAAATATTGTCATTTGTATAAACACATATTCCCGATGCAATTTTCAGCGATTCTCTCACTATTTCTTCTGCTGTCATATCCGTATGTCTGAACAGCGCCGTTGCCGCGGCATATGCATAGTTGCCTCCAGAGCCGATTGCGACAAAATCTTCATCCGGCTCTATAACTTCGCCTGTTCCCGATATGACAAGCATACTTTCCTTGTCCGCTGCTATCATAAGCGCCTCAAGGTTTCTCGCCGCCTTATCGGATCTCCAGAGCTGTGCAAGCGCAACTGCCGCTCTTCTGAGATTTCCCGAATGTTCTTCGAGCTTCTTTTCAAACTTTTCTGTAAGGCTGAAAGCATCGGATACCGAACCGGCAAAACCCGTAACTACAGAATTTTTATATATCTTTCTTACTTTTTTTGCGCCGTGCTTCATTATCGTGGTCTCGCCCATAGTAACTTGACCGTCTCCCCCAATGCAGATATCATCGGCACCTCTTCTTACTGCCACGATAGTTGTTGCATGAAATTGTACCATTCTTCCGTCCTCCCTACTTTTTTATTTATTCTTTATAATCGCACTCACTGTTTGAGCACATATATTTGCTACCCTTAAGTTTTCTTTCCACCAGCAAGCTGCCGCATTTCGGACATTTTTTATCGACAGGTTTATACCAAAACACCTGATTACACTCCGGATAACCGCTGCATCCGTAAAAAACTTTACCCTTTTTGCTTCTTCTTACTATTATATCTTTGCCGCAGCTCGGACACTTAACATCAACTTTTGTAACAATATTTTTTGTATTCTTGCATTCCGGATAGCCGCTGCAGGCAATAAATTCACCGAAACGCCCTACTTTTTTCACCATAGGTCTGCCGCACAGTTCGCATAACTCACCTGTCGGCTCATCCTCAAACTTAACTTTTTCCATTTCACTTTCGGCTACCGAAAGTTCTTTTTCAAATCCACCATAAAAATCTCTCAAAATATTCTTCCAGTCATTGTCCTCAATTTCCACAAGGTCAAGTTTATCTTCCATATCAGCTGTAAATCCGGCATCGACAATTTCTTTGAAATATTTTTCCATAAAATCGTTTACTATAAATCCAAGTTCTGTAGGTATGAGTGTTTTCTTCTCTCTCTTTACATATTTTCTGTCTACGATAGTAGTTACGATCGGAGCATAAGTTGAAGGACGACCGATATTCTTTTCTTCAAGATCTTTAACCAGACTCGCTTCTGTAAACCTTGCGGGAGGCTGCGTAAAGTTCTGCTCTCCCTTTATCTCTTTCTGAACAAGTTTTTCTCCTGCTTCAAGAGGCGGCAGCATCTTGCTTTCGTCTTCATCATCCGCAGCTCTGTACACTTTCAAATATCCGTCAAAGATCACTTTTGAACCGCTGGCTCTGAATCCGTAACCATTGTTATCTATCTCCGCCGACACGATACTGTGTACAGCCGGCGTCATCTGACTCGCCATAAAACGAGCCCATATCAGTTTATAGAGATTATACTGGTCTTTTGTAAGCGAATCCTGTATCTGCTCCGGCGTAAATTCCACATATGACGGTCTTATCGCCTCGTGCGCATCCTGAACTTCTTTTTTTCTGTTGCTGTAAAAATTATTGCCCCAATATTTATCGCCAAAATTAACCGTTATATAATCTTTCGCCGCCATTCTTGCTTCATTTGAAATTCTCACGGAATCGGTTCTTATATATGTTACAAGACCTACTGTGCCATGACCTTTTACCGCAACACCTTCATAGAGCTGCTGGGCTATCTGCATCGTTTTTCTCGTGGAGAAATTAAGGCGCGTGGAAGCTTCCTGCTGAAGCGAACTTGTCGTAAACGGCGCATATGCCTTTTTCTTGCGCTCCTTTTCTTCCACTTTTTTAACGATAAAACTGTCTTTATCTATCTTTGAAAGTATTTCATCTGCTTCTTTTTTATTGGCAATTTCAATTTTCTTTCCATTATATTCTGTAAGCTTCGCTATAAAAGATTTTGCAGTTTTTGCTTCCGATTTGCTCAAAAGCGCTTGAATATTCCAATATTCCTTTGGTATAAAAGCCTTTATCAGATTCTCTCTGTCACAGATTATTTTCATTGCTGCCGACTGCACTCTGCCCGCAGAAAGTCCGCTTCTCACCTTGCGCCAAAGTATAGGGCTTATCTGATAGCCCACAAGTCTGTCAAGCACACGCCGGGCCTGCTGCGCGTCAACAAGCTTTATGTCTATCGGACGTGGATTCTTCACTGCTTCCTGTATCGCGTTCTTTGTAATCTCATTAAATACAATACGGCAAGGCTCGTTTGCATCTATTCCCAGGAGATATGCAAGATGCCATGATATGGCTTCGCCTTCACGGTCGGGGTCGGTTGCAAGATATATCTTATCCGCCGCTTTTGCTTCTTTTCTCAGTTCTTTTATTAAGTCGCCCTTTCCTCTTATCGAGATATATTCAGGCTCAAAGTCGTTTTCAATATTTATGCCAAGCTTACTTTTCGGCAAATCCCTGACATGACCCACTGAAGCTACAACTTTGTATTTTGAGCCTAAAAACTTTCCTATGGTTTTTGCCTTTGACGGTGATTCCACTATTACTAAATTTTTCTTGGCTGCGCCCATAATATGTTTCCTCCTGAGAATTACAATGAGATAATTATATTTAATCTTTTTTTATTTTGCAATAAAAATTTTTCCTAAATGCGTACAAATTATTCCTTTCATATCTAAAACAGTTACAATGCCGCTTACTTTTCCCGGCGGCATATAAGTCTTTTCACATATTAAATTAACCGTCGTTTTACCGCTTTTTTCTATGGCATCAAGCACAGTCTTCTCGTCAGCCGAGAGAGAATTGTAAAATTCCGTATCCGCCTCCGTGCGTACTCCGAGATCCCAAAGCAGATCATCAATTACAGCTATCGGCCTTGCACCGTCACAAATAAGCTTATTTGTACCTATGCTCATCACATTGTTTATATTCCCCGGAAGCGCATATACTGTTCTGCCCTGCTCAGCCGCAAGCTCTGCCGTTATAAGCGACCCGCTTGAAAGCCCCGCTTCAATTACCACAACCGCTTCGCACAAGCCGCTGATTATTCTGTTACGCCGCGGAAATGTAAATTTAGAAGCATGAAAGCCCTGCGGATATTCAGATATGATCAAACCTTTTTGAGCGATATTGCTCATAAGCTCCTTATTTGACGCCGGAAAACATATATCTGTTCCGTTTCCG
>JAAWDW010000022.1 GCA_022793975.1 Bacillota bacterium | reverse complement strand
GTCTGCATCCGGCAAGCTCTACTCACAGACAGATGAATGATGCGGAACTTGAAGCGGCGGGAGTGTCGGCCGATCTTGTACGCCTTTCCTGCGGACTTGAAAGTGCGGAAGATCTGATAGAAGATATTGCGCAGGCGCTGGCGGCTGTCAAGTAAAACTTTTCGGAGAGAAAAATTGCGCTACTTGCGGCACGCGGCAGTTAAAGCATAAAAGCAATATGACATTAAAAATATGACGAGAAAGCGGTGAAAATTTATGCCTATAAATATACCTAATAAGCTTCCGGCGGCTAAGGTGCTGACGGATGAAAATATATTTGTTATGACGGAAACGCGGGCGCTCACACAGGACATACGTCCGCTTGAAATACTGATTTTAAATCTTATGCCAACAAAGATAGATACGGAAACTCAGCTTTCGCGACTGCTGGGAAATACGCCGCTCCAGATAAATCTTGAACTTATGCATACAAGCACACATTAGTCCAGGAATACATCGGAAGAGCATCTGCTTACATTTTATAAGACATTTGATCAGATAAAAGATAATTATTACGATGGTTTTATTATAACCGGTGCCCCCGTCGAGAAAATGGAATTTGAAGAAGTGGAATATTGGGATGAACTTGCGGAAATAATGGAATGGAGCAAACATCACGTCCACAGTACTTTTCATATATGCTGGGGTGCGCAAGCAGGGCTTTATTACCATTACGGAATTAAAAAGCGTGAGCTTACGGAAAAGATGTTTGGAGTATTTCCGCATAAGCTCGAACGCAAACGCTCAATTTTATTCAGAGGCTCGGACGATGTGTTTTATGTACCGCATTCGAGACACACAGGTGTGGCACGTGAGGATATAGAAAAGGTACCGGAACTTAAAATACTCGCGTCATCGGAAGAAGCGGGCGTTTATGCGATATCCACAGACGGCGGAAGTCAAATATTTATTACGGGACACTCGGAATATGATGCGGGTACACTGAGAAAGGAATATGAGCGTGATAAAAATGCGGGACTTGAAATAAAAATTCCGAAAAACTATTTTCCCGGAGACGATGATACAAAAGAACCGCTTGTTACCTGGAGAGCACACGCCAATCTGCTTTATTCTAACTGGCTTAACTATTTTGTGTATCAGACGACGCCGTATGATATAACAAAGATACAGAAATAATCGGGCAGTGGAAAATCCGATGCTTAAGATTTGTTTATTTGCAGTGCGTTTTGTGGTATACTAACGGTATGATATATGTAAATGAGAAATATAATACCAATGCGGAGTTTCCGCGCATACTTGCGCCGTATTTTGACGGGCTTAAAATCGGCGTGTTTGATATAGAAACAACGGGTTTGTCACCGGATTACTGCGCGTTTATACTCGGAGGGCTGGGAACAGCAGATAGAGAAGTAAGTATGATCTGCGGAAGCGAAGCGGCGGACGGAAGTGAATACGCGGCAGCTTTTCCGGAAGGAGCGATGAAAATAGAACAGTTTTTTGCTGAATCACGCTACGAAGAGGAAACGGCGCTTGACAGGTGTATGGAAGCGCTGTCGGGGCTTGATGTGGTGATAACATATAACGGAACGCGTTTTGATATGCCGTTTGTGAAAGCGCGCGCGGCGAGATACGGGCTTGATTGTTTACATGATATGCCTCATAATCTGGATCTTTATCATATAATCAATAAATTTTCGGAGCTTAGAAAAGTACTTCCTAATCTTAAGCAAAAAACAGTGGAAAACTTCTTTGGATTGTGGAGTACAAGAACTGATGAAATAGACGGTGGCGAAAGCGTTGCGCTTTATGAGAGATGGGAGAGAAGAGGGGAGCGCGATGTTCTTGAAAAAATACTTCTTCACAATAGCGATGATGTGATGCAGCTTACGAAGCTGACCCCGATAGTAAAAAAGGCCGATGTACATAGAGCAATGTCTAATATAGGATTTCCGGTTAAAAATCTTTCGGTTAATGCTATACGAATGGAACTTTCGGGTAGCGGTCAGCTTATTGTGTCGGGAATACAGAGACGAAACCCGATAAGTTATTATTCATATGACGCATCAGGAAGTGAATCCGATATAGCGTTTGATGACAGACGAGCGGAGTTCAGCTGCACGGTACCGCTCAGACGAGCGGGAGGTCTTACGGTTATCGATCTTGATAAAGTGCTTCCCGATCATACGGAGCTTGCGGAACTTCCCGCATATGAAAGCGGTTTTCTGATAGTTAAACAGAATGAAGAATATAAATATGCGGAAATCAATCATTTTATCAGACTGTTCTTGATGAAAGTATTGGAGGAATTATCTTAATGCGTACGGTAAACAGGCTTGAAAAAGTTTATCACAGCGCCTTTCGTGTAGACTTTGATGATCAATCAAAATTTGTATTTTTCAGTGATACACACAGAGGAGATGACGGCCTTTCGGATGATTTTGGAAGAAACAAGCATATATACAATTTTGCACTCAGCTATTATTATAAAAAAGGATTTACTTATGTAGAGGTAGGCGATGGTGACGAGCTTCTTGAACGTCCTAAATTTGAACATATAAGAAATGCTCATGCAATTACATTTAACAGACTCAAAAAGTTTTATGATGACGGGCGTTTCTATATGCTTTTTGGCAATCATAATATAAAATTTGCGGACCAGCAAAAAGTTAAGGACACACTTTATAAGGTCTATGATGAATATGAGGGGAAATATGTTGACTTGTTTCCCGGTATAACTGTGCATGAAGCTTTGCTTCTCGTACATTCATCCACGGGACAGAGAATTTTTGTTGTACACGGTCATCAGGGAGATCTTTTTAATGATCAGCTGGCTCCGCTTACACATTTCGGTATAAGATTTTTCTGGCGCTTTATGCACTTAGTCGGCTTTCGCTATGCGGCAAGCCCTGCGAAGAGCAGGCGCAAAAGACATAAAGTGGAGAAAAATTATACAAAATGGAATAAAGACCACGGTGAAATAATAATATGCGGACATACTCACAGACCTAGGTTTCCGAGACCTGAAGAGGGATCGTACTTTAATACGGGATGCTGTATGCATCCGCGCGGAATTACTTGTATAGAACTTGACGGTGGCAGACTATCGCTTGTTGCCTGGCGTGTACACACCAAAGAAGACGGAATGATGTATATAAGAAAGACTGTTTTGATGGGACCTTCAGATATTCATGATTATGATAGCGGCGGTGACAGAGGTAGCGATGAATGAAGCGTATCTGAATTCAGTATTAAATTCGTATAAATTTCACTCATTTATGGTCTTACAGCTTATAGCTTGCTCAATGTACACGGATGTTCCGCTGTGTTAAGCAAGTATTAAAAAGTATGTATACATGTGCTTATTGCTGCGGATTTTGCTGTTTACAAAATGCAATGATAAAATGGAATGATGACAAATTGTTGAAATATCTTTTTTGAAAACAGCGCGAAAAAAACAAGGGACGCCGGAGGCGTTCTTATCTGCAGCAAAGCATAAAAATCAGAACTTGAAAACACGAAGCTATGAAATAGCAAAATATTATAGATAATATGGCATAAAACGCAGAACTAAATCGGAAATATTAAATAAATGTAAAATCGGCGGGAGGAATAGTAAGGATGGATTACAAGGAAACGGCAAGGTCAATAAAGGCTGACAGCACAAAATTGGGAGCGTTGAGCGAAGATATCAGAAATTCAGCTCTCTGTGCCATAAAAAAAGCACTTATTGATAATAAAGAAATTATATTTGCGGCAAACAGAGAAGATATGGAACGTGGAAAACAAGAAGATCTG
>JAAWDW010000021.1 GCA_022793975.1 Bacillota bacterium | reverse complement strand
GCGAGGTATGCCGGATTTTTATCAGATGATTATCTGTGTGTCAATTGTCGTTATTTCTAACACTGCGTATTATACGGGTGCGCATATTCTTTACAGGCTCGATCTCAAGCTGCTCATGCTTGAAACGATAACTGTCGGCGGGCTGTATTATATTTTTCACGTGCTTTTTTCATTTATAAATATAAGGGAAGCATTTCGCGGATCTGTCGAAGGGGGTATAGTATCGCTTGCCGGCATATGTGCTCTTATTTTTTGCGGACTTTTATCATGGAACGGTGCTCCTTACTATATATCCGATTATGTACCGATGACAACGGGATTTCTCTGTACTCTTATTCTCGGATATAAATTGGGGATATCCGCAGGAATAATATCGAGTGCGATAACGGCAATTATCTTTTATTTATGCGGCATTATTCCTATGTCGCAAGTCATAATATTCATATGCGCAGGACTTACGGCGGGATTTTTCAGAGGGCTTAATAAATACACGACGGCAGTCTGCTTTGCTGCGGTATGTCTGGTTTTCGGACTTGCCTGTACAGGAGCGCTCGGTGCGCTTCCGGCAATACCACCGCTCGCCGCTTCGCTGGTTTTCGCATTTATTCCGTCTCCGATTATGAAGAGCATCACCAATGTTCTCAGAAGGCTTGTGAAAGACAGCGGGCTTTATGAAGTACAGCCTGAGGGTATCAGTACCGGAAATGTAAAAAACGTGCTCGACGGATATAAAGAATGTTTCGGCAGTTTAGCCAAACTTTATGATATAGGAAAAGATCAGAGAAGCATAATTTCTCATCAGTTCCGTGGGATGCAGCAAGTAGTTAATCAGCTTGAAATGGACATAAAATCAGCAAGCAGAGGCAAACTTGCATGCGTACCGGCGAATACCGAGTATAAATACGGCATAGAGGTGGGAACATCCGGCTATGCCAGACTGGGGGATGTGTCGGGTGATAGCTATGTATGCAAAACTCTTGCTGACGGCAGGTATATCATAATACTTTCCGATGGAATGGGAAAAGGTGAAGCCGCGGCGATGGAAAGCAGTCTGGCAGTAAAAACACTGGCCAATCTCATTGAAGCGGGGTTTGATGTGGAAATAGCTTTGCGCACACTCAATTCTATACTTCTTCTCAAATCGGAAGATGAAATATTCTCTACGGTGGATATAGGAATATTTGATAAAACGAGCGGCAAACTTAAACTGTATAAGATAGGGGCTGCTTCAACATTCATAAAAAGAGGGGATAAAGTAAGCGCTGTAAAAATGGCGGCATTGCCGATGGGCATTGTAGACGGGCTGAAGATAGATTTTGTCAGCTTGAAACTGCAGCCCGGAGACCAGATAGTAATGGTGTCCGACGGTGTTACCGACTCGGCAAGATATGCGGAAGGGCAGGACGGCGGCGGAGAAGATGATGCTGATAACGGCTGTAAATGGCTGCAGGAAGCAGTGCGCTTGATAAAATCAAAAGATCCGAATACAATGGCAGACCTCATAATAAACAAAGCCGTTGAAAATTATGGAGTCAGGGAAAAAGATGATCTCACTGTAATAAGCGCGGTAATAAAGGATACCTCTTTGGCTTGCAGTAAACGCGCATAATATGATATACTTCATTTATGGAAAAAGATATAAAAGCAAAAGTAATTTCTGAAATAAAAGACGCAGTTTTACGTTATAGAATGGTAGATAAAGGAGACCACATCGTTTTCGGACTTTCCGGGGGTCCGGATTCGGTGTGCCTTTTTTTTGCGTTTTATTTGCTGCAAGAAGAACTCGGCATTACGATGTCGGCTGTGCATGTAAATCATAAATTCAGACCGGGGGCGGCGGAGGAAGACCAGCTCTACGCGGAAGAACTGTGCGAAAGACTTGGAATAAGATGTAGAAGCGAGGTCTATGACTGCGCAGCGATAGCGGAGAAGCTGGGCATAACAAGCGAAGAAGCGGGCAGGAAAGTGAGATATGAAGCTTTTGACAGTGAAGCACTTTATGTGCAGGAGCATCTTAATATATCAAAATCGCAGATTAAAATAGCTGTTGCCCACAATATGGAAGACCAGGCGGAAACTTTGCTTTTCAGGATTATGAGGGGAACGGGTACCGACGGTTTGGCCGGAATAGAAAGAAAGAGAACGAGCGAAAGAGGATATACGATTATAAGACCGATACTGGGGCTTGAAAGACGGGATATCGAGGCATTCTGCGATGAGTTTAAGCTTGCGCCACATATCGATCATACGAATCTGGAGCCTGTGTATACGAGAAATAAAATAAGGCTGGGGCTTATTCCGTATATGCGGGAAAATTTCAATGAAAATATAACGGAGGCATTAAACCGGCTGGCGGTTATTGCAGGCGAAGATAAAGAGTATCTTTGGCAGCAGGCGGAAAAATGCTATGATGAGGCGCGGAAATGTGCGGTCGGATCAGATACCGGCACAGACGAGTATGGCGGGAGTGAAATTACGCTTAATATAGAAGTTATGCGTCGGGCGCCTGCGCCTATAAGACACAGAGTGATACTGAAAGCGTTTTCTAAGCTCGGTCTGACTCAGGATATCGGCGCTGTCCATATGGATGCGGCAGACAGCATTATAAGGCGGGGAGTTACCGGAAAGACGGCACAGTTTCCGTATGGGTACAGTGCTGTTACAAGATATGGTGATATAGTATTTAAGAAGCCGGAAACAGCCGGAATAGGCATCGGTAGAGAGGAAGAAGTTCTTACACTTGCCGCAAGAGTCATATCACTTGAAAAATGGCACAGGTATGAAAAACTTAAAAACGAAGAAGGTGCACCGAAGAATTTTGCGGCATTCGATTATACAGCATTTTGCAGGGCAAAATGTGTACAGCGAGGAAGCGATGCAGATGAAATAAAAGGTGCGGGAATTTATGCGGATTTATGCGCAAATGTTGTACTGCGCCGTAAAGAAGAGGGTGATTTCATAACACTTAATATCGGCAGAAAGAAGATACAGGATCTGCTGGTTGATAGTAAAGTGCCGAGAGACATGAGAGACAGCGTGATTTTGGCGGCTGCGGGCAGTGAAATACTTTGGGTAATAGGCGCCGACAGCGGGATAGAAGGGGCATTACCTCTTAAAAGCAGATTTACGGTAAACTATAAAATCTCGCAGGATTCCAAAGAGGTACTTCTACTTGAAATAAGAATATGATTGTGTTAAAATATAAAATACGCATAAAAGTAAACAGGCAAAATTGTATTTGCTTCACAAAAATATAGAAGGGGAACGGAAAAAGTTGAACAAATTTTTAAAGAATATAGGTGTATATATAATAATATTTGCGCTTGTTCTGACAATGGCATATTTGTATAAAGGGGGAGCTCCGAAAGAAACGATAGAGGAAATCAAGCTTTCGGAGTTTGTTTCGGAGTTAAAAGATGAGCAAGTAAAGAGCATAAATATAGGCGAGGTTACGTCAAGCAATGTAAAACCGATCGAGGGAGAACTCAAAGACGGTACAAAATTCAAATGTTATGTTTCTTCGATAACGCAGATGAGCATTCTCGATCAGACATATATACTGCCGCAGGTGGAAAGCGGAGTAATAGAGTCGTACACGAGTGATGAACCTACGGTAACGCCTTGGTATATAAATATGCTGCCGACACTTATCATAGCTGTGCTTATGATAGTTTTCGTGGTTATGATTATGAATCAGCAGGGCGGCGGAAAAGCTATGCAGTTCGGAAAAAGCAGGGCGCGTCTTGCGAAGGACAGCGACCTTCGCAAAGTTACCTTTAAGGATGTGGCAGGTCTTGATGAAGAAAAAGAAGAACTTGAAGAAATTGTGGACTTCCTTAAGAATCCGAAAAAATACAAGTCTCTCGGAGCGAGAATTCCCAAAGGCATACTCCTTGTGGGACCTCCGGGAACAGGTAAGACATATATATCAAAAGCGACCGCAGGAGAAGCAGGCGTGCCGTTTTTCAGTATTTCCGGTTCAGACTTCGTTGAGATGTTCGTCGGTGTCGGAGCTTCGCGTGTAAGAGATTTGTTTAATGAAGCCAAGAAGAATGCGCCGTGTATAATATTCATAGATGAAATAGATGCGGTAGGCAGAAAAAGAGGTGCGGGCATCGGAGGCGGTCACGATGAAAGGGAGCAGACCCTCAATCAGATGCTTGTCGAGATGGACGGATTCGGAGAGACTACCGGCATTATAATTCTGGCG
>JAAWDW010000020.1 GCA_022793975.1 Bacillota bacterium | reverse complement strand
GCATGTCAATACCGTATTTCAGCGGTATGCACTTTTCCCGCATCTTAATGTTTATGAAAATGTGGAATTCGGACTTAAAATCAGTAAAGTTCCGGAAGAAGAGCGAAGAAAGAGAGTCAAGGAAATGCTTGCGCTCGTAAATCTGCGCGGTTTTGAGCTGCGCGAAGTCGGAAGTCTTTCGGGCGGGCAGCAGCAGCGTGTAGCGATAGCAAGAGCGCTTGTCAATCATCCGCGTGTACTTCTTTTGGACGAGCCGCTGGGCGCGCTCGATTTAAAGCTCAGAAAGGAAATGCAGATAGAACTTAAGCGCATACAGCAACAGCTTGAAATCACGTTTCTTTATGTAACGCACGATCAGGAAGAAGCGCTGACGATGTCAGACCGTGTGGTAGTAATGCGTGACGGAGAGATACTGCAGATAGGTTCGCCGACCGATATCTATAATGAGCCGGTAAACGCATATGTCGCTGATTTTATCGGTGAGAGCAATATAATAGACGGAATTATGAACGATGACTTTGTCGTGTCATTTGCCGGTGTAACGCTTCCATGCTCGGACAGCGGTTTTGGCAAGAATAAGCCTGTCGATGTTGTGATACGTCCCGAAGACTGGGAAATAAGTGCGGACGGCAGCGGTACGTTTAACGGAATTGTGGAATCAACGGTATTTAAAGGAGTTCATTTTGAAAATATCGTAGATACAGGAAGCACAAAATTTATGGTACATACGACCCAGGAGCACCGTCCGGGAAGCCGCATAGGTCTTTCAATAATTCCCGAATACATACACATAATGAATAAAATGGGCAAAGACGAGACCCTTGAACTCGGCGCACTCGAAGCGGATTCGATAGCAGAAGATGCAGAGGACGCAGTATTTGAAGAGGAATAGGGGGCGCAGTATGAAATCAAGAATAACAGCAGCGCCGTATCTTATCTGGGCGATGATTCTCATAATAGTACCGCTTATTCTCGTGGCAATTTTTGCGTTTACAGGTACAGGCGGCGGCTTTACGATAGATAATTTTAAGAATGCGCTGGAATACGCACCGGTAATTTTTAACTCGATATGGCTCTCAATAATTGCAACGGCAATATGCCTTGTGCTTGCATATCCGCTTGCTTATGCAATTTCGAGATACTCAAAGAGCAGACAGCGTACTATGGTAATGCTGGTGATGCTGCCGATGTGGATGAATTTTCTTCTGCGCACATATGCGTGGATGACACTTTTGGAAAACAACGGACTCGTAAATAAGTTTTTCGGTCTTTTTGGTCTGGGACCATTTGAGATGATAAATACACAGGGGGCCGTAGTGCTTGGTATGGTATATAATTACCTGCCGTTTATGATACTGCCTCTCTATTCCGTGATGGTAAAAATAGACCGTTCGCTTGTAGAGGCGGCTTCAGATCTGGGGTGCAGTGCGTCCGATACGATGCGGCACGTGATACTACCGCTTTCAATGCCGGGCATATCGACCGGCATAATTATGGTATTCGTGCCCTCAGTGTCGACATTCGTTATTTCGCGCATGCTCGGCGGCGGCTCGTTTATGCTCATCGGAGACCTTATTGAGATGCAGTTCCTCGGCAATGCCTATAACCCGAATCTGGGCGCAGCTATTTCAATGGTACTTATGCTCATCATCCTTGTAAGTATGGCCTTCACGGAGCTATTTCAAAATTCTGAGGAAAAGGAGGGACTGCTGTTATGATAAAGAAAAAAACACGCGGCGGCGTACTCTCCGGCCTGTATATAATACTTATTATGATATTTTTCTATGCGCCTATCGCAGTGATGATACTATACTCATTCAATTCAAGCAAGAGCAGGAGCCATTTTGCGGGATTCAGCCTGCGCTGGTATAAAGAGCTTATAAATAACGATGCGATAATGAGTGCACTTGCGGTAACGCTCATTGTGGCGGTAATTTCCGCTGTATTTGCGACAGTTATCGGCACGCTGGCAGCGATCGGCATACAATCGATGAAAAGAAAACCACAATCGGCAATTATGAATTTTACATATATTCCGATTGTCAGTCCGGAAATAGTTATGGGTGTGTCGCTGATGCTTCTTTTTGCATTATTCGGTATGAAATCAGGGATGGCAACACTCATCCTCGCGCATATCACATTTAATTTGCCGTACGTAATACTGTCTGTAATGCCCAAACTCAGACAGATGGATAAACATCTTTTTGATGCGGCAATGGATCTTGGCTGCACACCGGTTATGGCTTTTGTAAAGGTGATGCTGCCGGAAATAATGCCGGGAATAGTGACGGGATTTTTAATGGCGCTTACGTTTTCCCTCGATGATTTTAATGTGAGCTATTTTGTGAGCGGAGATAAATTCCAGACGCTGCCGATTCTCATTTATTCTATGGTAAGAAGAAGAGTGAGCCCGGAAATTAATGCGCTTTCCACAATAATTTTTATAGTTGTACTGGTGGTGCTTATAGTTGTCAATGTAAATGATGCGCGCCGCGGAAGACAAATAAAAAGGAAGGGGGCGGCATTTGATGAATAAAATGGGGAAGATGATCTTTCGTGTTCTGGCGTTTGTTCTCGCTGCGCTTCTCGTAATCGGAACGCTGGTTATGCCGCTTGCTTTTGCGGATAATGAATCTGAATCTGAGCCGGAAGTTTTCGAAGCAGATTACGATGATGTGTATTACAGCCGTTTCCGTGGCGAAGGTCTTTCCATAAGCGTGTACAACTGGGGTGAATATCTTTCCGACGGCAGTGATGACCTTATGGATATCTGCGCGGAGTTCAAGGAACTTACGGGAATAACCGTTTACTATACGAATTTTGCGACCAATGAAGAGCTTTACGCTAAAATCAAGGGCGGTAATACGAGTTACGATGTAATTTTTCCATCGGATTATATGGTAGCACGAATGATACAGGAAAATATGCTGATACCGCTTGATCATGAGAATATACCGAATATGAAGTATATAGACCCGCAGTTTACGGATCCGGAGTACGATCCGGGATCACGTTACAGTGTACCGTATACTTGGAATACAGTGGCGATAATTTATAATACGGAGTTTGTTGATGAAGAACCGAAAAGCTGGGATATTCTATGGGATGAGAAGTACAAGGATCAGATACTCATGTTCAGTAATTCGCGCGATGCGTTTGCGATAGCCTGCAAAAAGCTCGGCTATTCGATGAACACTGAGAGCGAAGAAGAGCTGCGCGCAGCGGCGGAACTTCTCATAGAACAGAAATCTTTGGTGCAGGCATATGTAATGGATCAGATATTTGATAAAATGGAAAACAATGAAGCGGCTATTGCACCTTATTATGCGGGCGATGCAACGCTTATGATGCCGTATAACGAGAATATAGCGGTGGCTTTTCCGCAAGAAGGGACAAACCTGTTTATAGATGCAGCGTGTATTCCTAAGAATTCACAGCATAAAGAAGCAGCGGAGATGTTTATAAACTTTCTCAATGAGCCGAATGTAGCTGCTGAAAATGCCGAGTTTATAGGATATGCAACACCAAATCTGGCGGCTTATGCGCTTCTTGATGAAGAGATACAGGAAGACGAGGCGATATATCCTCCGGAATATGTTATAGAAAATTCCGAGCAGTTTATACATCTTTCGGAAGAAACAAATCTTTTGATGGACCAGTTGTGGACAGAGGTAATGGCAAAAGGCGGCTCGTTTTTTAAGTGGGGAGTGCCGCCGATTACCGCGATACTTGTGATAATAATAGGCAAGACAGTGTACAGAGCAAGAAAACGTGCGGCATATAAGCGTATGGAAGAGGACTTATAAAAATGAGCAGTCTGACAGAAAGCAATTTGAAAATCGCAATTATATGTGCGGGAGATGATGAACTGGCGCCGTTTCTGGAGCATATAGAAAAATTTAATGTATCCGAACGTGCGATGCTTAAAATATATGAGGGTACTTTGGCGGGTATAGATGTTGCGGTACTTTACAGCGGTGTGTGCAAGGTAAATGCTGCAATAGCTGCGCAGATTCTGATTTCTGAGTTTGGTGTCAAGGTTGTTATAAATGCAGGTGTAGCAGGCGGCATGGATGTCAAACTGGATATTTTTGATACTGTTATTGCAGATAAATGTACGTATCACGATGTAGCGGATGATATCTTAACGGATTTTCATC
>JAAWDW010000019.1 GCA_022793975.1 Bacillota bacterium | reverse complement strand
GTCCAGCCACCTTGAAATTAGGCTTAAGCGTAAAATTCATATATTCGTCAAGATCGTTTTCAAATACTACCTTCTTTACATTAAGCTCTTCCATAATGAGCGGTGTAAGGTCGGAAATGAGATTTTCATATTTTCCATCCACGAGTATCTCAGTAAGTGGCTGTCTTACTTTAATTTTTTCCTTTTCGCGTGTACCGCGTCCGAGAGCCACGAGGTCGCGCACGAGGTCCATTCTCTCTTCTACGCTCTTGTCGATAAGCTTCTCGTCTGCTTTCGGGAAGTAGGCAAGATGCACGGATTCTTCTCCCGTAAGTTTCGTATACATTTCATCTGAGATAAACGGAGCAATAGGCGCTATGAGTTTTGCGACTCCGACAAGCACTTCGTAAGTTGTTGCATATACGCTTCTCTTGTCCTCCGTCATCTCCGGCGCATAAAATCTTCTTCTTGCACGGCGGATATACCAATTGGAAAGATCCTCTGTTACAAAATCGGTAATGCTTCTCACCGTTCTCATATGATCATAATGTTCGAGTGCATATGTTACATCGGAAACAAGACCATTGTATTTTGAGAGAATCCATCTGTCGAGCTCAGGTCTCTTCGCATAATCAACATCCACATCTTTCATATCCACTTCGTCCTGATTCGAATAGAGTACAAAGAAGTTATATACATTTCTCAGCGTACCGAAGAACTTGCTCACCACGTCGATAAGCCCGTCCTCGTCAAACTTCGTCGGCGTCCACGCAGGCGATACCGAAAGCAAATACCAGCGCGTCGCATCGGCGCCGTATTTTTCAAAAAGCTTGAATGGATCTACTGTGTTTCCTCTGGACTTGCTCATCTTCTTGCCGTCCTTATCGAGAATAAGATCATTTACAAGTACATTCTTATACGGCGCTCTGCCCTTTATGAGCGTGGAAATCGCCATCAGAGAATAGAACCAACCTCTTGTCTGGTCTATGCCCTCGCAGATGAAATCGGCAGGGAAAAGTTCCTCGTCAAATTTCTCCGCATTTTCAAACGGATAGTGATGCTGAGCAAACGGCATCGCACCCGAATCAAACCAGCAGTCCATAACATCCGGGATTCTGCTCATAGGCTTGCCGCACTCCGGACAAGTCAGATGAACATCATCCACATATGGTCTATGCAGCTCAATACTCTCATCTATATTCTCTATTGATTTTTCAACAAGCTCTGCTCTCGAACCCACGCTTTCAAGGTGTCCGCATTCACAGCGCCAGATAGGAATCGGTGTCCCCCAATATCTGGACCTTGATATTGCCCAGTCCTTTACATCGGCGATCCAGTTGCCGAAGCGCTTCTCGCCGACAAAATCAGGATACCAGTTTACCGTATTATTATTGGCAACAAGCTCGTCCTTGAGCTTGCTCATCTCTATATACCAGCTCGGTTTCGAGTAGTAGATGAGCGGTGTGCCGCACCTCCAGCAGAACGGATAATTGTGCATTATGTTTTCCTTAGAGAAAAGCTTATTTTCTGCAGCGAGGTATTTGACAATGTCAACGGCAAGATCATCGTCCATTACAAAACGGCCCGTCCACGGTCCTTCCGAATAACAACCGCGCTCGTCAACAGGCTGGAAATACGGCAGACCGTATCTTCTTCCCGTCTGATAGTCGTCCTCACCGAAAACAGGCGCTGTGTGTACGATGCCCGTACCGTCTCCTGTCGTTACATAATCGGCACAAGTTACAAAATGCGATTTTTTATTGAGTTCAGATCCCGGAATGAGTCTCTCGTACTCGTCAAATTCAAGTTCTTTGCCCTTCATCTTGGCCAGCACTTCGTAATTGCCCTCCCCGAGCACTCTGTCCGCCGCAGCTTCCGCAAGGTAATATACTTCTCCTTCATTATTCCCGGCAGCCATCCTTACTTTTACATAATCGATATCCGGACCTACCGTAAGCGCTACATTGGCAAAGAGCGTCCACGGCGTAGTCGTCCAGGCGAGATAATATTCATCCGCTGCCTTTCTCTTAAATTTGCATGTAGCCGTAAGTACCTTTACTTCCTTGTAGCCCTGTGCTACCTCATGCGAAGCAAGTCCGGTTCCGCAGCGCGGGCAATAAGGCAGGATCTTTGCGCCCTCGTAAATAAGTCCTTTTTTAAATACCGTGTCCAGTATCCACCAGCACGATTCTATATAGTTGTTGTCAAGTGTAATGTATGCGTTATCGAGATCCGCCATATACGCCATATCTTCTGACATCTCGCGCCACGCCTTTTCGTATGTGAATACGGACTCTCTGCACTTCTGGTTAAATTCCTTGATTCCGTACTTTTCTATGTCTTGCTTGCCCGTCATATTAAGCTGCTTTTCGACTTCTATTTCCACAGGCAGTCCATGCGTATCCCAGCCGGCTTTTCTCTTTACCTGAAATCCCTGCATAGTCTTGTAACGGTTTATCGAGTCCTTTAATGTTCTCGCCATTACGTGATGTATGCCCGGTCTTCCGTTTGCTGTCGGGGGACCTTCATAAAATACAAATGAAGGCTG
Source organism: Bacillota bacterium (assembly GCA_022793975.1). Taxonomy (GTDB): domain Bacteria; phylum Bacillota; class Clostridia; order Peptostreptococcales; family Anaerovoracaceae; genus QAKD01. The sequence continues at coordinate 2,436 of JAAWDW010000019.1, read as the reverse complement.
TCCTTCTCTCGTGGAAACGCACTTTCCGAGAAGATCCTCTTCTTTCCACTTTTCTACCTGCTTGCGCTGTACTTCACTGACAGGCTTTTCGGATAAGTTTTTAAACATTTTTCTTTCCCTTTCTCAAAGCAAATTTTATAGAATCTGCGCCGGGACTTTAACAAAAATAAAAATCCCTAACGCTTAAAAACATTAGGGACGATTATAAACCGCGGTACCACCCTAGTTGCAGCTTTGGTCAAACAACCTGCTGCCTCTCATTAAGGCTGAGCTCCGGAGTGATTTTCGCTTGCCGCCTCACCGTTTTCCTCTCAGCTTCCGCATACGCAAATTTCTCTCTGCTATACGGACGAAAAACTCTCTGTAAGGATATTACGCGGGGCTACTGTCTCTTTCATCGCTCTTTCATTAAATTTTATCTTCTGCCGGCTTGAAAAATCCTTATTATCAAGTGGCTACATACGCATTATTGCACAAAACAAAGTGCTTGTCAACACCCGTGCATATAAAGCGTCACAAGTTTTTACTCTCAAGCCGCTTACTATTTTTTTCTCTTACTGCGCCTTGCTTTTTCCGCCTCTATATCCTCAGGATTCTGCGGCAGATATATAACTTTAGGTTTATCATCTGCTCTTCGCAGATTATCTTCTTTCACACTGCTCTTTCCGCTTCCGGCAGCCTTGCCGCCGGCAAAAAGTTCAGGATGATCAGAGAACAGTATATATATTATACAGCAGACTATTACTATTCCTCCCAAAATAAAAAGCGGCATCGCATTTCCTCCCGAAAATATAATTATCTATATATATAGTATACCATTTTTTCGTAAAATACCAAATAAATTTTAACCTCCGAGATATGCTTTTTTTACCTGTTCGCTTCTTGCAAGTTCTTCTCCCGTTCCCGAAAGAATAATCTTTCCGGTTTCAAGTACATAAGCCTTATCCGCTATCGCCAGCGCCGCCTGTGCATTCTGCTCCACAAGAAGTATCGTCGTGCCTGCATCATTCAGTTTCTTTATAATATCAAATATCTGTTCTACAAGAATAGGCGCAAGTCCCATTGACGGCTCATCAAGCATAAGAAGCTTAGGATTACTCATAAGCGCTCTTCCCATGGCGAGCATCTGCTGTTCTCCTCCCGAAAGAGTACCAGCTACCTGCTTTCTTCTTTCTTTAAGACGCGGAAACTGCTCAAATACTATATCCAAATTTCCCGGAATCGTTGATGCCGGCTGAGTAAATGCACCCATTTCAAGGTTTTCCTGCACACTCATCTGCAAAAATATACGTCTTCCTTCAGGCACCTGCGCAAGTCCTCGCTGCAGTATCTTGTGCGGAGCAAGTTTGGCTATATTTTCACCGAGAAAATAAACACTTCCCGTTTTGCTCCTTAAAAGTCCCGATACGGTCTGCAGCGTCGTACTCTTGCCGGCGCCGTTTGCCCCGATGAGCGTTACTATATCTCCTTCCTCGACTTCAAAGGAAATGCCTTTTACGGCGTGAATAGCGCCGTAGTATACATTCATATCTTCAACTGTAAGAATTTTATTCCCCATCTTCGGCCTCTCCTTTCTGCTTTCCGAGATATGCTTCTATAACGAGAGGATTTGACTGTATCTCGGAAGGAGTACCTTTTGCTATTATCTTACCATAATTAAGAACGGCTATCGCTTCACATATACCCATTACGAGATTCATATCATGCTCTATTAAAAGTACCGCTATTTCAAACTGGTCTCTTATATCCCTTATCGTTTCCATAAGCTCTGCGGTTTCCGATGGATTCATACCCGCCGCAGGTTCATCGAGCAGCAGCACTTTCGGATCTGTTGCCAGTGCACGTATGATTTCAAGCCTTCTCTGCGCTCCATACGGCAGTGAGCCTGCCGGCGCATTTGCCAGATCAGCCATATTGAATATGTCAAGAAGGTCAAGTGCACGCTCGTGTGCCTCCTTTTCTCCGTCCCTGTAAGCCGGTGTGCGGAATATGCCGCTGAAAAAGCTGTAATTAATATCATTATGCAGCCCGACTTTTACATTTTCTTCTACTGTAAGTTTATCAAAAAGGCGAATGTTCTGGAATGTTCTCGCAATTCCGGCACGGTTTATCTGTACGGTATTCATACCGCTTGTATCCTTGCCGTCCAGCAGGAATTTTCCCCTCGTCGGCTGATATACTTTTGTAAGAAGATTGAATATTGTTGTTTTTCCCGCGCCATTAGGCCCTATGAGTCCGGCAATTTCCGTACGTCCAAGTGCCATATTGAAATTGTCAACCGCCGTAAGTCCGCCGAAATCTATTCCCAGTCCCGTTATATTTAAAATCGGCGGTGCTTCTATATCACGCTCAGGTATAAGCGAATGACCTTCAAAGTCTTTGAGATTTCTGTTTATCTCTTCTTTTTTCTTTCCTTTTCTATTCATTTCCCATACC
>JAAWDW010000018.1 GCA_022793975.1 Bacillota bacterium | reverse complement strand
GTGCTGAACGGCGACACGGACGACAACAGTGTTACTGTGACAGAAGAGACAGTTGAACAGTGTATTTCCAAAAAATCTCTTCTTTACGATAAAAAAGGCGAGGAACATTACAATATAATTTCGGCGCTTCACAAGTCGATGAGAAATTCGGATCCCGATGCCGCTGTTTACTGGCTTGCACGTATGCTCGAAGCCGGCGAAGATCCGCTTTATGTGGCGCGCCGCATTGTGCGTTTTGCGAGTGAGGATATAGGACTTGCGGACCCGCGTGCGCTGGAAATAGCGGTTGCCGCGTACCAGGCGTGCCATTTTATCGGAATGCCGGAGTGCACGGTCAATCTGACAGAGGCCGTCGTATATATGTCGATGGTGCCTAAGTCAAATGCGCTTTATATGGCATATGAGAGTGCTAAAAGTGATGCACTTACGCAGCTTTCCGAGCCTGTGCCGCTTGTAATAAGAAATGCGCCTACACGTCTGATGAAAGATTTGAATTACGGTAAGGGATATCAGTATGCGCACGATACTGATGAAAAGCTGACTTCGATGCAGTGTCTGCCGGATTCACTTGCCGGACGCGAATATTACAAACCGACGGCACAGGGTACGGAGGCTAAGTTTAAAGAGCGGCTTGAACAGATAAAAGAGTGGAAAAAGCAGCATAAGTAGCGGATGAAAAATTGTAGTTGGGGGGTTCAAAGCCGCTTAGCGGCATTTAAGAAATTTTGTTGAACGAGACGCTGATTTATGAAGGCGGTTGTGATGCAAAAGAGAGGAATACGCATAAATGAATATGAACATAAAGGCTGTTATTTTTGATATGGACGGTACGCTTTGGGACAGCGCAAAGTCGGTGGCCGCGGCATGGAATGAAGTTCTTTCCGAATTTCCTCAGCTTGGAATAACGCTTACAGAAAAAAATATTAAAAGTGTAATGGGTCTGCCTATGGATGAGATTGCGGATAAGCTGTTTGCCTCAGGCAGTGCTGCGATTAATAAAGAAATTATGGACAGATGCTGTGAATATGAGAACGAATATTTGCGTATGCACGGCGGTATTCTTTATGACGGGCTTGAAGTAACTTTGGCTGTGCTTGCGGAGAAATACAGACTTTTTATAGTCAGCAACTGCCAGTCAGGATACATAGAGGCATTTCTCGATTATTACGGCTTGGCAGAGTATTTTGAAGATTTTACTTGCTGGGGTGATAATAATGTAAGCAAGGGCGAGAATATACGGCTGCTGTGCGGGAAAAACGGTATAGAGCCTTCCGAGGCGCTGTATGTCGGCGATACTCAGGGTGATTGCATAAGCGCATATGCCGCAGGCACGCGCTTCGCTTATGCCGCTTATGGTTTTGGCAGCGCCGACAAATACGACATATATTTGACTGCTGTTACGCAACTCACAGCTATGCAATAAAAAATATTCTTTGCAAGGAGAATGCAGCGCCTGCTGGACACTATATAAAAAGAGACCGCACTGCGGTCTCTTTCGTTATGGCAAAATAGCTTTCACATATTTTAAGTATTTGCACGAAGTGCATTATGTTTATGGATTTATTTGTTCGCACCACAGCACTTCTTGTATTTTTTGCCGCTGCCGCACGGACACGGGTCGTTTCTGCCCGGTTCTTTTTCTTTGACTACCGTACGTGAGCGTCTCCATTCATCGGCGAGGGCTTTTCTTTCATCGAGAGTCAGGATATCGTCCCATTCTTCAAGTCCGAAAAGGTAGTCTGCTTGTGCGTTTACCATATTGTAGAAGAGTCTGTCCCAGATGATATCAAGCTTAATTTCAGTTTCTTCTGTTACAGATTCAAGCTCAAAAGTTTTTTTCAGGCTTGTCTGTATGCCGTCAAGGAATCCCATAAAAATAATGGGATCAGCTTCATATTTTTCAGCAAGGTCTTTAAAAACTCCCGAAACTTTAGTTTTCTTATCTTTTAATATTCCTTGATATATGCGCTGTTCTGTAGAACTGTATTTTTCCCAGAATTCATCAAAGGTTTTATCGGTCTGACCTTCGATTAAGTTTGTCCATTCCTTGTAAAGTGACATTTTTCATTCCTCCTGAATTTGTATTTTAAAAAGCGGGTTTTTGTATCTGCAAAATGTGTCCGTATATACTGTGTGGTGCACGGATGTTTTTATTTTATGGTCTTGGCAATTTCTATGATGTCACCGACAACTGCGCTTCCGGTAGGCAGTGCTCCTGCGCCGCGTCCGTAAAACATCAGCTCGCCGACTGCATTGCCGGTAACGAACACGGCGTTAAATTCGTTGCTTACGCCGGCAAGCGGATGGTCATTCGGCAGCAGCATAGGTTTTACACTGTATTCAAGTTTGCCGTTTCCTGTACATCCTTCACAATCTGCCCCTCCCGTACAGTTCATCTTTGCGTGTGCAATCAGTTTGATTTTGCAGCCTTTTGCTGCGGCCTCTTCAATATCGGATGCTGTAATTTTACTGATCCCTGTAGTCGGTATATCTTCAGGCTTTATATACTGTCCGAATGCCAACGCTATAAGAATAGTGAGCTTATTTGCAACATCTATGCCTTCAACATCCGCGGTAGGGTCAGCTTCGGCAAATCCGAGTTCCTGGGCGTTTTTCAGCGCGACATCGTAAGGAAGTTTCTCTTCGGTCATTTTTGTGAGAATATAGTTGGTAGTGCCGTTTACTATGCCCATTATCTCGGTAAATTCGTTGCCGCGCAGCACGGTGTCTATGGCATTGAGAATAGGGATACCGCCGCCGACGGAAGCTTCGAATTTAAACTGCACACCGTTTTCTGCTGCTGCAGAAGTGAGTTTGTCGTAATTTGCAGCCACTGCCGCTTTGTTTGCGGTAACAACATGCTTGCCGTTTTTCATTGCGCTGAGCATAAATGTTGTAGCCGGTTCGATCCCACCGAGAGCTTCGACTATGATGTCTATTTCAGGGTTTTTAAGTATTTCATCCGGGTCGTCTGTTATGATGTCGGGATTTATATCTATATCGCGTTTTTTATTTTTATCGCGCGCGAGCACTCCCGCAGCAATGATATTTCTGCCGGAAGACTTGGCGATACTTGCCGCATTCAGAGAAATAATCTGGAACGCGCCGCTTCCGACATTGCCGATACCGAGGAGTCCGATTTTAACAGTTTTCATATAGCCTTCTCCTTTATAACAAGTAAACTTATATAATGATAGAATTATATACTATTTTTCCATTTTTGTCTTTAAATTTTCGGAAAAACATTAAAATCGAGTAAAATTATATCAAATCACGTGCAGACACTTTATTTTTTTCGCCGATTTATGTATAATAATGGCAGTAAAACACACCAAAAGGAGATTATATAAATGGCACTTCACATAGTATTTGTAGAACCGGAAATACCGCCGAACACCGGCAATATTGCGCGCTCGTGTGCAGCGACAAACAGCGTGCTTCATCTTGTAAAGCCGCTGGGATTTTCGATAGATGACAAGAGCCTCAAGCGTGCGGGACTTGACTACTGGCCGTATGTGACTCTTGAAGTACACGAAAGCCTCGATGAGTTTATGAAAAAATACGGTGAGGAAGGTGAAAATAGAACGATGTACATAGCTACGACAAAAGGCAGACACCGCTATACAGATATAGCTTATAAAGACGGTGATATGCTTTTGTTTGGAAAAGAGACCGCCGGGCTTCCGCGCAGTTTTATAGCGGAACATGAGGAAAATGCAATAAGGATACCGATGAGCGAGAATACACGGCTGCGCTCGTTTAATCTGGCAAATTCCGCAAATATAATAATGTTCGAGGCTCTGCGCCAGCTCGGATTTCCGGGACTCGAATAGAATAATTTTATTCTTTTTTGCTATCATGGGTAGGAAAAGATATGAGGGGGATTTTTAAGTGAGTTTTACTTAACTTAAAACTCGGTTTGGGTCAAAAAAGATAAATATGCGAAAAAAGAAAAATATATAGGTTGCATTTATGAATTTCGGTATTCGGTATGGCAAGTTATGATGAATATTTACTAGATTTTTGTAAAAATTCATTAAAAATAATAATATTGGGGAAAGATATTAAAAAAAGCCGCCATGTCTGAAAGTTTATGGTATAATAGTTGCAACTGATTAAATACGGCGTTGCCGTAAGGAAGCAACTATTGCATCACAAATTACATTACGGCAAAGCCGTCAAGTATCGAGATTTGTGATATAATAATTATAACTGTCATTTTGCATATTATGCAGGATAGATAGCTAAAGAAAAATTAAAATTTTTAACGGAAGAACTTAGGAGGAATAAAAAATGTCTATCAAAATTGGCATCAGCGGATTCGGACGTATCAGCAGAGTTGTAATAAGAGCGGCAATGAACGATCCGGAGCTCGAGATCGCGGGTATAAATGTCCGCAATGCCGACAAGGATTATATGGTGTATATGCTTAAATACGACAGTATTTTCGGGAGATTCCCGAAATCACTTGATACATATGAAGACGGTCTTGTAATCGACGGTAAAAAAGTACCTGTATTCAGCGAGAACGAAGCTGTAAATATTCCGTGGGCTTCATGCGGAGCCGAGTATATAGTGGAAGGAACAGGAGCGTACGTTACTACGGAAAAGGCTATGGATCATATTAAAGCCGGAGCGAAAAAGGTAGTAATAACGGCACCGGCAAAGGACAAGGAAACTCCTACATTCGTTATGGGTGTAAATAACAAAGAGTATAAGTCTGAGTATAAAATCGTTTCCAATGCTTCGTGTACCACAAATTGCCTGGCGCCGCTTGTAAAGGTGCTTGAGGATAACTGGGG
>JAAWDW010000017.1 GCA_022793975.1 Bacillota bacterium | reverse complement strand
GCTATAATATTTGCGGATGACCGGATAAGGTGCAGACGAGGAGAAATGTCTGCAATACAGCTTGTATGGCGGTAAAAAAGGGCAGCTGCTGTTAAAATCCGGTCGATGATAATTTCAGAGAGGTAACTGAAGTGAAAGAAACACATACACTTGCCGGCAAAACTGTAAATATTTTTGTGCCGGACAGCTGCGATAACAATTTAACTCAGGTAATATATCTTAACGGCGGATATGAGGATGCGGATGCAATTTGGGAGATGTTTTCATATGACAATATAAAAAGTGCGCTGGTAACGATAGATGTGACAAGAGAGTGGAACGATGCACTTACGCCTTGGGAGGCTCCGAGACTGTTTAAAGGCGGTGAAGACTTCGGCGGTAAGGCGAAAGAATACGGAAACTTGCTCAAGGGAATTATGTTAATAGCAGAAGACCGGATCCAGCAGATGATGGGAATTTTGCCGCAGCATCGTGCGCTTTCTGGGTATTCACTGGCGGGTTTGTTTGCCGTGTATAGCTTTTACAAAACAGATGTATTCGACAGACTGGCTTCGATGTCCGGCTCACTTTGGTTTGATGGATTTTCCGATTTTATGAAAGAAAATGACTTGAAGCGCGTACCGGAAAAAGTGTACTTATCACTGGGAGATAAAGAAAAGAAAACGAGAAATCAGCGTATGGCGACAGTTGAAGAATGCACTCAGACGGCGGCCGGCATATTCAGAGATGCAGGCAGTGAGACGCTTTTTGAACTTAATGCAGGAGGGCATTTTGACGACGAGGTTGAAAGAATTGTGAAGGGTCTGCGGTTTATAGCGGATTGACAGCGTGTAATTAAAACGCTAAGATAAAAGATATAAACGAGATTGCACAGAAAAATCCGGGGGCATTGTAAACACATATTGCGGAAAAAATATGAATGGCGGGGTTTATGAAATGGGCATTGAAATAGTACAAGGTGATATTACGAAAATAGAATGCGATGCTGTCGTTAACGCAGCTAACAGCTCTCTTCTCGGCGGCGGCGGAGTTGACGGCGCCATACATCGTGCGGCGGGACCGCAGCTGCTTGCGGAATGCAGGACACTAGGCGGTTGTGAGACCGGGAACGCAAAGATTACAAAGGCATACAATTTGCCGTGCAGATATGTTATACATACGGTCGGGCCTGTGTGGAGAGGCGGTATGTGCGGCGAACGTGAACTCTTGATATCGTGTTACAGGCGTTCAATGCAGCTGGCAGAAGATTATGGCTGCATACGAGTTGCGTTTCCGTTGATATCGGCAGGAGTATACGGATATCCAAAAGAAGAAGCGTTCAAAATTGCGTACGAAACAATAAAAGAATGTCTGAATGAGAAGGAAAGCGGTGCAGAAGAAATAACAGTATATATTGTTGCATTTGATAAAGAAATAATAAAAATTGCAGAACATTATACTGCCGGATAAATAATAAAACCTGTAAGTAAAATAATTTAAATTTATAAACAATGTAAACAAAAAATAAAGGAGGATAAAAAATGCTTTTTATACAGTATCCGAAATGTACGACTTGCCAAAAGGCAAAAAAGTGGCTTGATGAAAACAATATAGAGTACACAGAACGTCATATCAAAGAAGAAAATCCTTGCTATGAGGAATTAAAAGAATGGTATGAAAAAAGCGGACTGCCGCTGAAAAAGTTTTTTAACACAAGCGGACTTCTCTATAAATCTATGCAGCTTAAGGACAAGCTGCCTGAGATGAGCGATGAAGAGCAACTCCGCCTGCTTGCGTCCGACGGGATGCTTGTAAAGCGCCCGCTTATTGTAAACGGCAGCACGGTGCTCGTCGGTTTCAAAGAAGCTGAATGGGAAAGGCTTAAGTAAAACGGACAAACGATCGGTGTAAACATATTAATGTGAGAATAATAAAATAAAGAACGGAGAAAACATAAGTGAGAGAAGCAACAACTGCAGAAATGGTACTGCGTGAAAAGCTGTTTGCCTGTCGGGATTTAAAATACAAGGAGTTTAATTCAAAACTCATACCTACAGTAGATCCGAAGACGGTGATAGGCATCAGGACTCCGGAGCTTAGGAAACTTTCAAAGGAATTTGCAAAGACTGTAGAAGCAGCGGAATTTATCAAATGCCTTCCGCACAAATATTACGAAGAAAATAATGTACACGGATTTATAATAGAAGCAGAAAAGGATTATGATGCGGCGGTAGCAAAACTTGAGGATTTTCTGCCGTATATCGATAATTGGGCTACCTGTGATCTAATATCGCCGAAAGCTTTTAAAAAGCATTTGCCACAGCTTCTGGAAAAGATAAAAGAATGGACAAAATCTGACCATATATATACGGTAAGATTCGGCATAGGTATGCTTATGAGGCATTATCTCGATGATGAGTTCAAATCTGAATATCTTGAAATTCCTGCGCAGGTCCAATCGGAAGAATATTATGTCAATATGATGATTGCGTGGTATTTTGCCACGGCGCTGGGGAAGCAGTATGATGCGGCGCTTCTGTACATAGAAAACGCGCGTCTCGGCAAGTGGACGCATAATAAAGCTATACAGAAGGCGATAGAAAGCTACCGCGTGACAGCAGAGCACAAAATGTATCTGCGTACGCTAAAAATAAAGTAAGGAAGAGAAATGGACAGTATAGAAAAACGGACAGTTATTTTTGAAACGATGCCGTACCGCAGGGCGGTCTGCAAACAGATTATTCCGGCAATTGCAAGTCAAATGACAGCACTTGTTTACAATCTTGCGGATACGTATTTTGTGGGTATGCTCGGAGATCCGGGACAGACAGCGGCGGTGACGATTGCGGCACCGTCGTTTGTTATGCTTACGGCAATTTCAAATCTCTTCGGCATAGGAGGTGCAAGTATAATAGCCTCTTCACTCGGAAAAAGAGATCCGGAAAAAGCGCGCCAGACTTCGGCTGTATCGTTTTGGACCGGGTTTTGCTGCGCGTGTGTTTTTTCATTGTTATTTTTAGTACTGGCGCCGCAGATATTGTATCTTTCGGGTGCAACGGATGCAACATATGACATCACATACGAATATGCGAAATGGGTAGTTGTGTTTGGCGGTACGGCGGCAATATTAAACACACTGCTGGCAAATCTTGTGCGGGCCGAGGGACGTGCTACGGCAGCATCAATAGGTCTTTCTATGGGAGGACTTATAAATATAGTACTTGATGTTTTCCTTGTACTGCCTCGTTTTGCGGGTATGGGTGCGGCAGGAGCGGGTATTGCTACTTCGGTATCAAACTTACTTTCCGCTTTATATTTTATGATATATATTCTTATAAAAAGAAAATCTACGGTAATTTCGCTTGATCCACGACTTTTAAAATATACGTCGCTTCGCCTTAGGGAAATTCTTAAAATCGGATTTCCGTCAGCTGTACAGTATGCGCTTACGGTAGTGGCGGTTGCCGCACAGTCGAAATTTGTTTCAAAATATACTACAGAGGCAGTCGCGGGTCTCGGTATTGTAAAAAAACTCGATCAGCTGCCGCTTTATTTTTCAATAGGAGTTTCAAACGGATTACTGCCGCTGCTTGCTTATAATAACGCCTCAGGGGATCACAGGCGAAGAAAAGATGCGTTTCGTTTCGGGTGTGCGATATCGCTTGGATTTGCGTTTCTGTGTCTCATAGTTTATGAAATATTTGCAAGGCAACTTGCCGGACTTTTCATAGATGATGTATATACGGCGGAATATGCGGCAGCGTTTCTGCGCATTATGGTAACTGCTATGCCGCTGATGGCGGTTTGCTACCCTATGATAGTGCAGTTTCAGGCTATGGGTATGGTAAAAGAATCGCTTGTATGTTCTGTGCTTAGAAAAGGCGTTATAGATATTCCGCTTCTTTTTATACTGGATAGATTGTGGCCATTATACGGCTGTATGTTGGTGCAGCCTATTGTGGATGCGGTATCGCTTGTTATTGCGATAAGATTTTACAGAAAATAAAGCCCGCTACTTTATCGAGCGGGCTTTTGAATTATCCATATGTATTTCCATTGCACGCGCTCCGGCTTCGGCGTCGCGCGCTTTTATCGCATTGAATATCGCGCGATGTTCATCGAAGACAGTGCGCAGATATTCGTCATCATCTCTTGGCGTTGTCCTTATGTGCTTTATGTATATCTGATAAGAAGCGAGCATATGCTGGAGCATTCTGTTATGAGATGCCGAATATATTAACTGGTGAAAATGCGTGTTGATATTGAGCATTTTTTCTTTGTCGCATTTCATAGTGTAGAATTCCATAAATTCAAACGTCTCTTCGAGCTGATCGAGTTCTTTGTCGGTGATTCGCTCTACAGCCCAGCGGACCGCCTGCACCTCGTAAATCTTGCGCAGCTGGTACATATCGTCTATATCCTGCTCGGATAAACCGATTACGTATGCACCTCTGTTGGGAATGCTTTCAACAAGCCCGTCTGTTTCGAGCTGGCGCAGAGCTTCACGTACAGGAGTGCGGCTGACACTGTACTGCTCACAGATGCGCTGTTCGGTAAGCTTTTCTCCCGAACGTATTTTACCTGTAAGAATATCGGTCTGAAGCCTTGAAAAAAGATTGCTCGAAAGCGGCTGATTCGTATTTATCGGCTCAGGTGAAAATTTATAAAGCGACATTTGAAAGTCCTCCTTGCAGTTTATCCTTGATGCTGTAAATCTAAATGCTTTTCAAAACAATTTCCGAAAATTCGCGGGCACTGTTTCCGTCTGCCGTGCCCGACATATTAAGTGCGTTTGCAGCTGTATTTACGGCGATGTCAAGCTTATCCGCTTTTTCGGTCATTCCGATGTGACGCAGCAGCATAACCGCGGCTTTCATAATGCTGGCGGGATTTGCTTTGTCTGCAATACCGTCTGCGACCATACGTGGCGCACTACCGTGGATTGCTTCAAACATCGCATACTTTGCGCCGACATTTGCACTACCGGCAGTGCCTACACCGCCCTGTATCTGCGCTGCCTCATCGGTGATAATGTCACCGTAGAGATTAGGAAGCACAAATACCTGAAAACCGGCGCGTATATCCTCGTTTACGAGATTTGCCGCCATTATGTCAACATACCAGTCGTCTGTCTTAATGCCGGGATAATCTTTCGCTGTGTTGTAACAGAGATCAAGAAATTTTCCGTCTGTTTTCTTCATTATATTTGCTTTAGTTACTATTGATACGCGCGTTTTGCCGTTTGCTTTTGCAAATTCAAACGCCGCACGAGCAATACGCTCCGTACCTGCCATAGTCGTTACTTTAAAATCTACCGATAAATCGTCCGAGATTACAATACCTTTGCTTCCGAGTGAATATTCTCCTTCTGTATTCTCGCGGTAAAATGTCCAGTCGATACCAAGTTCCGGAATTGATACGGGTCTCACATTGGCAAAGAGGTCAAGTTCCTTTCTGAGCGTAACATTGGCGCTTTCGAGATTGGGAAGTCCGCTGTTTTTGTCAGGTGTTGTTGTAGGTCCTTTGAGAAGTACATCACATCCTTTTATTGCCGCAAGTACATCTGACGGTACGGTTTCGCCTTTTGCCACTCTGTTTTCGAGTGTTAGTCCTTCGATAGGGCGGAGTTCAATGCGTCCTGATTTTATTTCATCTGTAAGTAGTACATTCAGAACTTTTACCGTTTCATTCATAATTACAGGACCTATACCGTCTCCGGGGATTATGCCCACTACTATTTTTGAAGCGGAAGTATAGTCGGTGAACTCGCTTCCGGTCTTTAATCTTTCCGCACGTTCAAGCTGTTCTTTAATTAGCTGCTCGAACATTTTTAGATATTCTTTATTTATGTTATTGTTCATCTCTGTTTCTCCTGTGATTTATGCCTTTAAACGGCACTTATTTACTGCGGTACTTTACTCCTGTTTGAGATAATTTATCTTGCCGCCTGCAAGTATCATAGCTGTTTCAAGCTCTGAAAAAGCGGCGTGTGTTTTATATGTTCTGCCTGTGGTTTCGTTCTTTACATTTATGTACTCACTTGCAGCTTGAGATTTGGCGTTTTCGATTACGAGCTTGTTTCCGAGGGTTATGTCATCGTAATCAGCGGGATTATCAAAAACGAGAGGAATGATGCCGCTGTTTATGAGGTTCGAGCGGTGAATACGTGCAAAAGATTTCGCAATTACAAACTTTACACCGAGGTAAAGAGGTGCGAGTGCCGCGTGTTCGCGGCTGGAGCCCTGTCCGTAGTTATCGCCGCCGATAATTGCGCAGGTCCCCGCTGCTTTGCATCTTTCTGCAAACCCCGAATCAATTTTTTCAAAACAGTAATTTGCAAGGTGCGGTACATTGGAG
>JAAWDW010000016.1 GCA_022793975.1 Bacillota bacterium | reverse complement strand
GATTCGTCTGATTCGCTGAAGAGACAAAGAGGAAGGCGCGGACTTGATATTCTCAATAAGATACAGGTTGACTACGGTATAGAAATATATAATACGGCAGCGGAAAAGTCACTGGATGAGATACCGGAGGTTGATGTTAAACTTTTAAAACTGGCGCAGATAATGAACGGTAAAGTTGTCACCAACGATTTTAATCTCAATAAAGTGGCAGCTATAAAAGGCGTGCCCGTGCTCAATATAAATGAACTGGCAAATACGCTGAAGCCTGTTGTGCTTCCGGGAGAAGCGATGCAGCTCTTCCTTGTCAAAGAGGGAAAAGAGCAAAATCAGGCTGTAGCTTATCTTGATGACGGTACAATGATAGTCGTGGAAGAGGGAAGAAAATATATCGGACAGACGATAGATGTCATTGTTACAAGTGTGCTGCAGACAGCAGCCGGACGTATGATATTTGCAAAACCAAAGAAATAATAATTATACTTTTTAATAATACACGAGCGAGATTTATGTGGGTCTGAGCTGTAATTTTAAAAAGTATGAGTTTTAGTAGGAGGCTGTTATGTATAGTGGCAAGACTGTGGGCGTAATAATTGCGGCTGCAGGAAACGGTACGCGTATGATGCGGGAAGGGGGACTTCCAAAGCAGTTTATGCGTATAGACGGAGTGCCGATGGTGAGAAAGACCGCGGAAGCTTTTGCGCGGAATACGTATGTAGATGATATATGTATTGCCGTAAACGGTGCGTATATAAGAGAGTATGAAGAAGCACTTTCAGGACTGCCCAAGATCCGCTGCATGTCTGCGGGCGGAAAAGAAAGGCAGGATTCTGTTGGCGAGGCACTCAGAAGGCTGGCCGAGGTGAGTTCGTTTGACTATGTTATGATACATGACGGTGCAAGACCGTATGTGACGGATAAAGTTATAGAAGATTCTCTGGCGGCGGCAGTACGTCATGGCGCTGCTGTTGCGGCTGTGCCCGTTAAGGATACGATAAGGCAGGGCGGAATAACACTCGAACGTAAAAATCTTTTTAGTGTACAGACGCCGCAGACTTTTGAGCGCAGGATAATTATAGAAGCGTACGAAAGAGCGTGTTCCGATGGATATATGGGAACAGATGACGGCAGCCTTGTCGAGAGGCTCGGCCGTCAGGTTGCGTTGTCGCCCGGAGACTATGCAAACATAAAAATTACTACGAAAGAGGATTTGCCTATGAAATACAGAGCGGGTACAGGTTATGATGTGCACAGGCTTGAAGCGGGAAGACCGCTTATTCTGGGAGGAGTCAGTGTCCCGTATGACAAGGGGCTTCTCGGACATTCCGATGCGGATGTGCTTGTACACGCAGTAATGGACGCGCTTCTCGGAGCTGCGGCTCTTGGTGACATAGGAAGACATTTTCCTGATACCGATCCGCGGTACAAGGGTATATCGAGCATAAAACTTCTCGTTTATGTAGGAAATCTGCTTCGTGAAAGCGGATATGCTGTGGGAAGCATAGATGCAACTGTTATAGCGGAAAAACCGAAAATAGCGGCATACATAGATGAAATGCGTGCGAATATAGCGGAAGCTCTTCGCGTAGATATACAGAATGTAAGTATTAAAGCTACGACCACGGAAGGTCTTGGATTTACAGGCAGAGGAGAGGGTATCGCGGCTCAGGCGGCAGTAATGATTATTGGCAGCTGAAACATACAAAATTATATGGATGTGATGCTGCAATTATAATAAAGTACAAGGAGAACTTTAAAAATGAGACTTTCAAAGATGCACATAAAGACGCTTCGCGAGGTTCCGAACGAAGCGGAAATATCAAGTCATATCCTGCTTTTAAGAACGGGAATGATAAGAAAACTCGTATCGGGTGTATATGGTTTTATGCCGCTGGGGTGGCGCTCGGTACGTAAGATAGAGGATATAGTGAGAGAGGAAATGGATGCGAAAGGCGCGCAGGAGATACATATGTCGGCCGTACAGCCGGCTGAACTCTGGCAGGAGTCAGGAAGATGGTACGCTTACGGACCGGAACTTTGGAGACTCAAGGACAGAAACGGCAGAGACTTCTGTCTCGGACCTACTCACGAAGAGATATTTACGGATATAATAAGAAATGATGTAAACTCATACAGACAGCTTCCGCTCAATCTCTATCAGATACAGAATAAATACAGAGATGAAGCAAGACCGCGTTTCGGACTTATGAGGAGCCGTGAATTCATAATGAAAGATGCGTATTCGTTCGATAAGGATTATGAAGGGCTTGATATAAGTTATAAAGAAATGTATGATGCATACACAAATGTTTTTAATCGCTGTGGTCTTTATTTCAGACCGGTTGCTGCAGATACGGGTGCTATCGGGGGCAGCGGCTCACATGAGTTTACAGCTTTTGCGGAAGTTGGCGAGTCGGAAATAGCATACTGTGAGCACTGTGATATGGCAGCGACAACGGAGCGTGCCGATGTAAAGGACGATCCTGCCGACAGCGCAGAGATGATGCCGATGGAAGAAGTGAACACTCCGGGAACAAAGACTATCGAAGAAGTGGCAAATTTCCTCGGACTCGACAAGAAGCAGACGATAAAGGCATTGCTGTTTGTAAAGTATGATGAACTCGGAAACGAGGACGGATATGTGGCGGCGTTCGTAAGAGGTGACAGAGAGCTGAATATGATAAAGCTTGTAAATGCACTTGATATACCGGAACACGCGATTGCTTTTGCAGATGAAGAAAAAATGGCTGCGGCAACGGGTTGTGTGGGTGGATTTACGGGTCCTGTCGGACTTCACGATTGTACGATTGTCGTTGACAGTGAACTTACGGGTATGAGAAATCTTTGTGCGGGAGCTTGCAAGAAAGATTATCATATAAAGAATGTGAATTATGGAAGAGACTACACAGGCGATATAGTACGTGATATAAAGACACTTAAAGAGGGAGATCCTTGTCCGGTATGCGGTGCGCCCGTAAAGCATACGCGTGGTATAGAAGTAGGCCAGGTATTTAAGCTCGGCACTAAATATTCTGAGCCGATGGGGGCATACTATAAAGACGAAAATCAGGAAGATCAGCTTATCGTTATGGGATGTTACGGCATTGGAGTGACGAGAACGCTGGCGGCGGTAGTAGAGCAGCATCATGATGATAACGGTATTATTTGGCCTATGTCAGTGGCGCCTTATCATGTTATTGTGACACTTGTAAAGCCTGATGACAGTGTACAGGCTGAGATTGCCGAGAGAATTTACGGAGAGCTTGCAAAAGCAGGTGTTGAAGTGCTTCTTGATGATAGAGACGAAAGACCGGGCGTTAAGTTTAAGGATGCAGACCTTCTCGGTATTCCTGTAAGAATTACGGTAGGACGTGGTGCAGCGGAAGGCAGTGTTGAGTATAAGCTGAGACGCGAAAGCGAGAAAACGGATATGAGCATCGAGGGCGCAATTGCGGCTGCAATCAAAATTGTAAATGAGGAAAGAAGCGGAAGATAGATGAGAGAACTTCTGAAAATGTTTGCGGCTTTTTTTAAGATAGGGCTTTTTACGTTCGGCGGCGGACTGGCGATGCTGCCGTTGATACAAAAAGCCGCTGTGGACGATAACAAATGGCTTACGGAAGAAGAAATGGTCGATTGTGTAGCTGTGGCACAGGCAATGCCAGGTGTCATAGCGATAAATACGGCTACTTATGTGGGAAACAGGAAAAAGGGCTTCGCCGGAGCCCTTTTTGCTACGCTTGGAGTAATTTTGCCGTCTTTTATAGTTATAATAATTGCGGTGTTGTTTCTGGGTGCGATAGGTGAAAATGTTTACGTAAAGGGTGCGTTTACGGCTGTTACAGCATCGTCATGTGCACTCATTATGTATTCTGCGTATACGCTGGGAAAACAGGTGATAAAGGGTCCGTTTACGGCAGTGCTGGCGGCAGCCGGCTTTGCGCTTGTGGCATTTCTCGATGTTAACGCTGTATTGGTGATACTTGCAGGCGCATTTGCGGGCTGTATGTACAGTATGGTAAAAGCGCGCAGGACCGGCAGAACGGCTTTGGAGGCAGGAAGCAGAGATGCTGATAAACATTCGGATGTAAATGATGTTCCTGATACAGATGACAGCGAATGTGAAAAGGAGGATGAGTAATGACTGCATTATTAACTCTTTTTACAATGTTTTTTAAGATAGGAGCGTTCAGTTTCGGTGGAGGATATGCGATGTTGCCGCTGATTTTTCAGACAGTGGAAAAGTCAGGTTTTATGACAGCAGATGCACTCGCAGATCTCGTGCCTCTTTCACAGGTGACACCGGGGCCTGTTGCGGTAAATGCGGCAACATATGTAGGCTTTAATGCGGGCGGTGTGCTCGGCGCAGCGTGCTCTACAATAGGAGTGGCGCTGCCATCGTTTGTGTTGATTATAATTGTTTCATCTTTTTTAAATAAGTTTCACGAGAGCCGTATAGTTACGGGTGTATTCAGTGGGATAAGACCGATTACCGCAGGACTGATAGCTTCTGCCGTAATCGTGATCGGCAAAACAGTAATTGTAACAGGAACACATATAAATATTATACCTGCCGTGATATTTGTAATTTCGTTTATACTTGCAGCTAAGTTTAAACTGAGTCCGATAAAAATAACACTGATAATGGCGGCTATAGGTGTATTTGCCTGCTCATAGCATAAAGTACAATATCCGCATAAATGCATAAATGGAAAGTTCTCCGAGAATATGCTCGGAGGATTTTTTTGTGTGCAGTCATTAGTAAAAATGAGAATTGTAGTCACTTAATGCAAATTAAAAAAATATCAAGAATTTTTTGAATTTACAAAATATAATTTTTAATATAAAATATAATATAGAAAATCAGACCCGCAAGGGTAAAATGATTCGGAGAGGAGCAGAAATGGGAAAAATCACTTATATCTCGTCAAGATGCAAAGGCTGTCACTATTGTGTAGAGGCTTGCCCGAAAGAATGTGTGACGCCTTCGGGAGAATTTAACGAAGCAGGTTACGAAACAGTAAAATTTAACGAAGCAGATTGTATAGCTTGTGGTTCATGCTATACAGTATGTCCGGATTATGCAATTGAGGTAGAAAAGGAGGATTAATTATGGCAGAAAGAGTATTGATGAAGGGCAATGAGGCTCTTGCCGAAGCGGCGCTTCGCGCGGGCTGTCGCTTTTACAGCGGATATCCTATTACTCCGCAGACGGAAATCTTAGAATATTTATCAACAAGAATGCCCGAAGTGGGAGGATTCTTTATACAGGCAGAATCCGAGCTTTGCGGCATCAATATGGTGTTCGGAGCTGCAGCGACCGGCGCAAGGGCGTTCACTACTTCCTCCGGTCCGGGATACTCGCTTAAACAGGAAGGTATTTCGTACCTTGCGGGAAGTGATCTTCCGGCAGTTATTATCGACGTTATGCGAATAGGCTCTGCTCTCGGCGATATCTTTATGGGTCAGGGTGATTATTGGCAGCTTACGCGCGGAGGCGGTCACGGAGACTACAGAACTATCGTACTGGCGCCAAATTCGGTGCAGGAAAATGTTGATATAGTGCAGCTTGCATTTGATCTTGCCGATAAATATCTCCACCCGGTTATTATAGCTTCAGATGCCGGCATCGGACAGATGATGGAGCCTGTTGAGCTTCCGGATTTTGTAGAAGAAGACAGAAGTAAGCACGACTGGTGGAGAGCCAAGGGTAATACGGCAGGTGATGCTAAAAATACGCATAAGATAAGCAATGTCTACTACAAGATGTGGGATCCTAACTTCTGTGAGCAGATAGGCTATACGGATTATCCTACATATCTTAAAGATAAGTATAAGGCGATAGAAGAAAATGAACAGCGCTGGGAAAGTTATATGACAGAAGATGCCGAGGCTGTACTCGTTGCTTACGGATCATCTTCAAGAGTAGCTAAAGAAACCGTAAATATTGCAAGAGCACAGGGTTTCAAGCTTGGTATGATAAGACCTATTACGCTGTGGCCGTTCCCTGTTAAGGCCTTTGAAGAAGCCAAAGCGGCAAAAGTATTCTGTACGGTAGAAGTTAATATCCTCGGTCAGATGAAAGATGATGTTGAGGCGGCAGTTAAGCATAGAGTGCCGGTTGGATTTGTCGGCGATTTCTTTGAAGTTCCGGATTCAGACCGTATCATTGAATATGTCAAAGAAATGTTAAAGTAAGGAGGAAATAAAATGTATGTAAAAAAGTTACCTGAATATATGAATTTTGCAGCTCCTTCATGTCAGGGATGCGGACACGGCCTTATTATCAGACTGATGGCGGAAGTATGCGAGGAACTCGGAGTAACGGGTAAGACTATACTTGTAAGAGACGTAGCCTGCGGGGGAAGTGCCAGCGGAGCTTGGAATGTGGACAGCATTACGGCGGCGCACGGGCGTCCTATTCCGGTGGCAAACGGTGTTAAAGGAGCATCGCCGGAAAATATCGTCATTGCCCATATAGGAGACGGCGCCGCATATTCGATCGGCTCTGCGGAACTTGTTCATGCGGCGCTTCGCGGTGATAATATTACAGTTATTGTAGTAAATAATACAGTTTACGGTATGACGGGCGGACAGATGTCACCGGCCACCCTTCCTGCTGAGAAGACGGCTTCTTCACCTAAGGGTAAGGATGCTGACAGATACGGAGTTCTCAATGTTGTAGACCTTATCGGAAACCTCAATTGTACATATCTTGCAAGAGGAGAGCTTTATGATGTTCCCGCTATCAATAAATCAAAGGCGATGATTAAAAAAGCAATTCAAAATCAGATAGACGGCAAAGGTTTTTCGCTGGTTGAGATACTTTCGCCGTGTCCGACTAATCTTCATATGACACCGCTCAAGACGAAAGAATTTATGCACGAAGAAGCAACTAAGTTCTTCCCGCTTGGCGAGTTCGTAGATAAATAGAGGAGGGCTAAATAAAATGATAGAAATTAGATTTGCAGGATTCGGTGGCCAGGGTGTCCTGACTACAGGTATGGTTTGTGCAACTGCAGGTATGGATCTTGGTAAGAATGTTACTTGGTATCCTTCATACGGTTCACAGATGAGAGGCGGTACAGCAAACTGTTCCGTTAAGTTTGACGACAAGGCTATCGCTAGCCCATTCTTAAAGAATGTTGACATTCTTTGTGCTATGAACACTCCTTCCGTTGACTCGTTCCAGGGCGAGCTTAAGCCGGGCGCAGTAATGTTCGTAGACTCAGGAGTAGTTCCTGAAGATTATCCGGTTCGTGACGACATTAAGGTTGTAAGAGTACCGGTAAATGAGATTGCACATAAGGCAGGAAATCCAAGAGGAGCAAACCTTGTAATGCTGGGAGCAATGGCGGCTCATACAGACATTTTCACAGTAGATGAAATTGTAAAGGCTGTTGAGAAGTTCTTCAAGAAGAAGGGTATTGACAATCCAAAGAACTTGGAATGCCTCAAGCTTGGTGCTGAGTGCTAATATATAAAAGCATACTTATTGTAAAAGACGCTCTCATACGAGAGCGCTTTTTACTGTGATTTTACTGAGAAGTACTTATGTGTCTAAGAAATATTTATCGCTTAACAATGTACGGGTTGCAGAATGAAAATACGCATTTACGCAGTAAACTGTACCTCTGTTGCAAAAGAAGACTGCCGAAAGTATAATGTATTATGTAAGAAAATAAAAGAAAAGGATTTGTATATATAATGAAACGAATTTTTTACGGATGGTTTGTAGTATTTGCGTGCGCGCTGATGTTATTTACGAGCATCGGTATGGTGGGAAATAATTTTTCGATTTTTATGCCGCTGATCAGGGGAGAGTACGGTATTACACATGCACAGACATCATCACTCGTGACGATAAGATGTTTTGTATCATTTGTGTTTATGTGGTTTCTCGGTGTTTATTACGATAAGCTGGGTACACGCATAGGTGCGGCGGTTGCAGTTTCTTTTGCTGCATTCGGCTATCTGATTTTCAGTCTGGGGGATACCTATGCCGTATTTTGCATAGGTGCTGCTGTAATGGGAGCCTGCAATGCGTTTGCCTCTATGGCGCCGGTTTCGGTACTTATGAACAGCTGGTTTATTAAAAATAAGGCGCTTGCTGTCGGCATATGCGGCATGGGTAGCGGCATTGCTATGATGGTGATGCCGAGTATTACGACAGCTCTTTATGAAGGTTTCGGACTTTCACAGGCGTTTAGATTGGAATGTTTCTTTATGCTTGGGCTTGCGGTGCTGACTTTTCTTCTTATCAGAAATGAGCCTGAAGATATGGGACTGAAACCGCTGGGATATGAGGAATATAAAGATATTGTCGCGGAAGCCGATATTAGAAATTTATTTAATGAGCAAACAGAAAAACCTATGAGCAGGACTTTATGGATAAGCATACTTTCGGCAAGTATTTGTATGGGATGTCTTGCAAATCCGGGATATTCGCATCTTTCGGTGCTCTTTACAACGGCAGGGTTTGATGCGATGCAGGTAGCAGGACTTATAAGTACAATAGGCTTTATACTGACATTCAGTAAACTTGTTTTCGGAAGGCTTGTAGATAAAATCGGTGGGTTTAAGAGCACTATGATATACGGCGGCATTCTTACGGCAGGACATATATTCTGCTGCCTCGTATATTCACACAGCACATTAATAAATATAGGGATTGTGGCTTGTATGGGCATTGGGTATGCAATTACAACTCTCAGCGCAACAATATGGTCTAATGATATTGCGGACAAAAATAATTACGCAGTTGTAGTGAGAAGACTGCAGATTGCACAGTCGGCCGGGGCGCTGGTGTTTTCGACAGTACCAGGTGTTCTTGCCGATCGTTTCGGAAATTATGTACCGGCATATGCACTGTTCACTGCGCTTATGTTCGCAAGTCTTTTTATGGTGGCGATATCATACAGGCAGAAAGCAAAAGCCGCATAGCCTTGCGGCGTGCAGCAGTATGTGGTAGAATATGAGAAATAATTTGAATATAATGGAGGAATACTATGCTTAAAATAACAATTGAAATGGAAAACGGCAAAGTTATGAAAGGGGAGCTTTATCCTGATATTGCTCCCAAAACGGTGGCAAATTTCCGTGAACTGGCGGATAAAGGATTTTACGACGGACTGATTTTCCACAGAGTTATTCCGGGATTTATGATACAAGGAGGATGCCCACAGGGTACGGGTACGGGTGGACCGGGACATAATATACCCGGAGAATTTTTGGCAAATGGTTTTAAAAATGATTTGAAACACGAAAGAGGTGTGTTGTCGATGGCGCGTGCTATGCATCCGGATTCGGCAGGAAGTCAGTTTTTTATCATGGTTGAAGATGCTCCGCATCTTGACGGGCAGTATGCGGCATTCGGAAAGATAACCGAAGGTATGGAAACTGCTGATGAAATAGTGAGCGTAAAAAGAGATATGATGGATAAGCCGCGTGAACCGCAGAAGATGAAAAAAGTGACAGTTACGGAAGAGTAAATTTAAGATAGAAGAGTAATCTTTTAAAGAAAAAGCTTGTGCAAAAGAGAAGATCTGCTGATTTTTTTTGGTATCTTCAAATTCTGCGGATTACAGTCACCGCCTCGCATCCGGCACAAATTTACAAAATAAGGAATATGAACGTTATGTGAAGAATTACCAGCTCGGGTTGACAGATTTGTAACATTTGTGTAACATTATAGATATAATTGAGTAATACTGTAAGATAAAATGTGAGGAACGAAACTATGAACAGAAAAATCAGAGTTTGCGCAGCAGCTCTGTCCGCAGTGCTTACGGCGGGATCTGTCGCAGGAGCGTCAGGCATGCCAAGCGGTACAAGCGAAGGAGCCGCATCACTTAAGATAGAAGATATAGCAGAGATTGCAAAGATAGATATTTTCCGCAGTGGGGATATTGCGGACGGTGCCGATGCACCGAAAGAGCTTTCTTTGGCAGAAGATAAAGAAACAGGAAGAAAAGGCAGTGAATCGTTTGATGCCGAAACAGCATATGCACTGGCAATAAACGGCGAGGACATACTATATGTCGCAACGGAAGAGGATGCAAAAGCCGTACTGGACGGAATAATTGCCAATTTTACGACGCCAGGTGCGGAAGTAAAAGAAATACTTTACGGAGAAGAAATTTCATACAAAGAAAAAGATATAGTGACGGCAGCGGAAGCCGAGTCTAACAAGAGAGTCACAGAGACATATATCTGTGAAGTGGACGAAGCTGTAAGATACATTCTTAACGGAACGGCAGTACCGCTTACTTATACGGTAAAAGGCGGCGATACGCTGTGGGATATAGCTTTGGCAAACAATATTTCGGTATACGAACTTGAGCAGATGAATCCAGGAGCAACAAAAAAGCTTTCCGTGGGACAGACAATAAATCTTTATCAGCAAAATCCGTTTGTAAATATTACAGTAAAGGAAATTGTGACGGAGACACAGAGCATACCGTACGGCGTTAACTATACAGAATCAGATGCACTTTATAGAGGTCAGGTACAGGTGCAGAGCGCAGGCGTTAACGGCAGTAAACAGGTAACAATTGAGAGAACGAAGACAAACGGTATAACCGTTGCCGATAATGTTATTCAGGAAGTTGTAACGGCTGAGCCTGTAACACAGATAGCGCTTACAGGCACAAAACAAATTTCGGTGCAGAGCGGATCGGGATACCTTCAGTATCCTGTGGCTTCCGTTGAAATTTCATCTGGTTACGGTGCAAGCAGGAGCGGTGGCAGAAGATCGCACAAAGGTATAGACCTGAGAGCACCGAAAGGAACTGCAGTTATGGCATCCGATGCAGGAACGGTAGTGTTCGCAGGCTGGAGCGGCAGTTACGGCAATATCATTAAAATAGATCATGGCAATGGTGTTGTAACTAAGTATGCGCACTGCGATAGTATGAGCGTATCTGTAGGTCAGGATGTTCAAAAAGGAGAAGTGATCGGAACGGTAGGTTCGACAGGAAATGCAACGGGAAATGTACTGCATTTCGAAGTGGAAATTAACGGTGTACAAAAAAACCCGGTAAGCTACTTATAATGTGTTTGAAAAAATAGTGAATTCAGTATATAATATTAGGCAGGTGTAACTACTTGCCTAATATTTTTCTTTTCAGAGGTAAAAATTATGAAAGTGTACAATACATTAACGAGGAAAAAAGAAGAATTTGTACCGATAGATAAAAACGAAGTGAAAATTTATGTATGCGGACCGACCGTGTATAACTTCTTTCATATAGGAAACGCGAGACCTTTTGTAGTATTTGATACACTCAGAAGATATCTCGAATACAGAGGATATAATGTGAAATTTGTGCAGAATTTTACGGATGTAGACGATAAGATTATAAACAGGGCCAAGGAAGAAGGCATAACTGCACCTGAGGTTTCCGAGAAATACATTAAGGAATATTTTAAAGATGCGGCGGCGCTCAACGTAAAGCCGGCAACTGTACATCCGAGAGTTTCTGAGCATATACCGGAAATTATCGGTTTTGTCAAGACGCTTGTTGATAAGGGATATGCGTATGAAGTAAACGGTGATGTATATTTTTCGACGAGAAAGTTTTCCGGATACGGCAAGCTTTCAAAGCAGAATATAGACGATCTTGAAGCCGGAGCGAGAATAGAAGTCGGAGACATCAAGCAGGATCCACTTGATTTTGCACTTTGGAAGGCGAGAAAGACAGATGACGAAATAGCGTGGGAATCACCTTGGGGTATGGGAAGACCGGGCTGGCATATAGAATGCTCGGCAATGTCCAAGAAACATCTCGGCGATACGATAGATATTCACGCGGGAGGACAGGATCTGCAGTTCCCGCATCATGAAAATGAAATAGCGCAGTCCGAATGCTGCAACGGCGTGCCGTTTGCGAGATACTGGATGCACAACGGATATATCACGATAGACAACGAAAAGATGAGCAAGTCCAAAGGCAACTTCTTTACCGTGCGCGATATTTTAAAGGATTACAGCGGTGAGGTTATGAGATTTTTCCTGCTTTCGGGACATTACAGAAATCCGATAAACTTTTCGGATGCGCTTATGGAGCAGGCAAAGAACGGACTTGCAAGAATGCAGAATGCAAAGGATAATTTAGAATATCTTGTGACTGCGGGCAGTACCGATGCGGGCAGTACCGACAGTATGACGGCAAGTGAATCGGAAACGCTTTCTGTGCTCGAAAGATATAAGGCTGAGTTTATTGAAAAGATGGACGATGATCTTAATACGGCGGACGCAATAACCGCAGTCTTCGAAATGATATCGGCGATAAATAATCAGACGAAATCGGGAGCAACGAGAAGTTTTGCTGCGGAAGCGCTGGCAAAGCTGACAGAGCTTACAGATGTGCTCGGACTTCTTCAGAATGCGGGGAATGATGAAGGTATAGATGAGGAAGTGCAGGCACTTGTAGATGAAAGACAAAAGGCGAGAGCGGAAAAGAATTTTGCGCGCGCCGATGAAATACGGGATATTCTTAAAGAGAAAGGAATCACTCTCAAGGATACACCTCAGGGAGTACAGATTATAAAAGGATAAGATAAGAATGAGTAAAGCGGAGTTTGGCAGCGTAAGATTTTTTAAAAGAGTTATCACTATTACAGTAGCCGCCGTCATAGTGGGGCTGGCGCTTGGTTTTGCAATATCTTTTGTCAAGTACAGGGATGTGAGCAAAGAACTTGCAAAACTTGAAGAACAGATCGTTAATGCTTCGGCAGAGTCTGCGCAGGGAGACGGTATTTCTGCCGGCGGTAGCGTAATCGGAGAAGCTTTTGACTATCAGACGATGTTTCCCGATATGTATGTTGAAAGTTCTTCGGAATTCGCGTACATATATAATGATGATAGATATTTCTATTTCACGTTCGACGGCGGACCGTCGCCGAATACGGAAGCAATACTTGATGCGCTTTCCGAGCTGGATATAAAGGCTACATTTTTTGTTTCCGGTGGCAGGAGCAGCGGAAGCGATGCGATAATAAAGCGAATTTATGACGAGGGTCATACTATAGGAATATACGGCGATACGCTGCCGGCAAACAGACTTTATCAGTCGGTTGCGTCCTATCTTGAAGATTTTAATAAAGAGTTTGAGTATGTTTACAGCATTACGGGTGAAAAGCCTCAGATTTTCCGTTTTAGAGGTGGAACAGTAAACAAATACAATATTCATATAAGACAGCAGCTGACGGCGGAGATGCTAAGGCGCGGATTTGTTTATTACGATTGGAATGCGGTGTGCGGAGACAACGCTGCCGGAGCAGATGCAGAGTATATTGCCGAAGCGGCGGTTACAACGGCACAGGAAAAACAGCGCATATTCCTTCTGATGCACGATACGGCAGCTAATACGGAAACGGCAGACGCAATTCGTAAGATTGCAGAGTATTATGAAGAAAAATCATATATATTCAACGCGATTACAAACGAAGTAAGACCGGTTACATTTGACTAAGGAGGTAGGTTTATGTCTAATAAAGAAAGTTTTGTAAAGGCGTTTAAAGAATTGACGGGACTTGACGATGATAAAAATACAGGTACTGCTGATGAAAGCTTTGAAAGACTTATTTCCGAGCGGGAATTCATCGGAGAGCCTGCAGGAGACATGCGTATGAGGACAGAACCTGTCGCTCCGAAAAAAACAGAAGTGTATGTACCTGACAGGACGCGAGGCGATGGTACGTATGTTACGCAGGGTATGAACATAGCGGGAGTTGTTACGAGCGCAGATAATATAGAAGTACTCGGACGGATAGACGGCGATGTGGATGTAAAAGGAGATTTTATTTCCGAGGGAATAATTGTCGGCGATATAGCGGCCAACAATGTACTGACAAAGAAAAGCAGCGTGGTCAAAGGCGAAATAAAAGCTGAGGGCGCGGCAGTAATAGAGAAAGATGTAACGGTTATAGGAAATATAACGGCGGGTAATATTAGGATAGACGGCAAAGTAAAGGGAAACCTGTTTGTCGAAGGGAATACGGAACTGACGGCGAATGCGCTTGTTGCGGGAGATATACAGACTGCTCGTATTTCTGTAAGCAGCGGTTCAAGAATTAAAGGCAGTATTATAACAAAATCGGTTGAAACACAGGTCGATGAAGATGAATTTGATATTGAGGTATAAGAAATGAACGAATCAAACAGCAAAAATGCAGTAAATGAAAACGAAGCAAAGGTTGAAATGCTCGGCAGCGAAAATACCGCATCAGCGAAACAGGCAGAAATTCAAAGCAAGCCACATACAGCCCAGAGAGAAACTCTTTCGGACACGATACCTACATCTGAAGTGGGTACGATATCAAAGAATACGAAAGTTATCGGAGATGTCGTTACTACGGGGCATCTCGATATAGAAGGTATTGTCGAAGGCAATATAGAAGCTGTAGGAAATATCAGAGTTTCGGGTAAAATTACAGGTGATGTAAAATGTGGTAGTTTTCTTTTAAATGATGGTGCACTCAAGACAAATATTACCGCAAGAGAGGATGTAAGTCTCGGAGAAAATTCACAAATTGAAGGCGTGATAAGATGCAAGAATATAACGGCTTGCGGCGTTATTACGGGCAAAATTATAGCGGCTGAAAATGTCAGCATTGCAGGTACTGCTGTTATCAACGGTGATATAACGGCAAAAGGGCTTGCTGTGGGAATCGGCGCTGTGATAAACGGAAACATTAAGATGGGCAAATAGAATGGATGCAGGAAAGCTTAATACTACCTCTCTGGCTTATATAGGCGATGCGGTATATGAAGTATATGTCAGAAAGTATGTTATGCGGAGAGATGCGGTGCATACAGATGTACTTCATAAGCGCGCGATAGCGTTTGTGAGAGCAGAAGGACAAGCTTCGGTGATAAAGAGGTTTGTTAAAGAGCATAAAGAGGCCGCAGGTGAATCTGCGGATTTTGATAGTGATGCTGTAAGCGGCGCAGATATGCGTTTTATACTGACGGCGGAAGAAGCAGCGCTTGTACGCCGCGCGCGTAACAGAAAGTCTGCGACAAAACCGAAAAATACAGATCCTGTTACATATAAATGGGCAACTGCATTCGAGGCTCTTGTCGGATATTTGTATCTGACAGAACAGACAGCACGTCTTGATTTGTTTGCAAATACTGCTATATCTTATATAGAAAACGGATTGCGGCAGAAGTAAAGAGCCGCTTTTCTTATATATAAATCGCAATACACTGTGTTTTAATTTGAAAGGAAAAATATTATGAGTAAGGCAGATGTTTTGTTTGTAAATATGTGCAGAGATATTATAGAAAACGGATTTTCATCGGAAGGGCAGGAGGTACGTCCGCGCTGGGAGGACGGCACGCCTGCACATACGATAAAACGTTTTGGTGTAGTTAACAGATATGACCTTTCCGAAGAATTTCCGGCGCTCACTTTGCGACCGACAGCAATAAAATCTGCTGTGGACGAAGTGCTTTGGATATGGCAGAGAAAATCGAATAATATAAATGATCTTAAGCCGCATATCTGGGATGAATGGGCAGATCCCGACGGCTCAATAGGTAAGGCTTACGGTTACCAAATGGGTGTTAAGTACAAGTTCCCGCAGGGGGAAATGGATCAGGTTGATAATGTGCTTTGGAGTTTGAAAAACACTCCGTATTCGCGCAGAATAATGACTAATATATTTAATTTTCAGGATCTGCATGAAATGAATCTTGAACCTTGTGCATACAGCGTTACATTTAATGTAACCGGAAATAAGCTGAATGCAATATTAAATCAGCGCTCACAGGATATTCTTGCGGCGAATAACTGGAATGTTGTGCAATATTCCGTGCTTGTACATATGTTTGCGCAGGTTTCGGGCTTTGTGCCGGGAGAACTCGTGCATGTGATAGCGGATGCGCATATATATGACAGGCACATAGATATTGTAAAAGAACTGATTGAGCGGCCGCAGTATCCGGCGCCGAAATTCAGGCTCAATCCGAACGTGAAGAATTTTTATGATTTTACGACAGACGATATTGAGATTACAGATTATCAGAAAAATCCGCAGATAACAGGTATTCCGATTGCAGTGTAAACAGTTTTAAAAACAGGCGCCGTTTTTATATAATGCGGCGTCTGCTTTTTAAGAATTACATATTTTACAGCGCAAGAGATAACCGGCATTGACAATATAAGACAGAGAGCAGTAATTATCTTTTATTGCGGAAAAATGTCGGAAAAGATATTTCTGTGGCAGAGAATTTGATTAAAAGTATCTTTTGCTTGCAGAAATATAAAAAAGACAGATTGATGTAAACGGACTGTTTAATAGAAACTATACGGTATGAGAAAGATGAATATTTGAGATAAATAGAAAAAGAAATTTAAGAATAGGAGAAAAGAAGATGAATATAGAACATATAAAATTTAACGGAAAGGACATTGCGCTGGTTTCAGGAGAGGAAAAGATTATTACCGATGCAAAATCGGCATTGGATTTAGCAATGACCGCTAAATATGAATGCGGAGCGGAGCGTATTGTGATAGATAAGAATGTGATAGCAGAGGATTTTTTTATACTCAGCAGCGGAATGGCAGGGGAAATACTGCAGAAGTTTTTGAACTACCGCATCAAGGCGGCAGTTTTCGGAGATTATGCAAAATATACAAGCAAGCCTCTGAAAGATTTTATTTATGAATCGAATTGCGGCAAGGATTTTTTCTTTTTGGCAGCAAAGGAAGAGGCAATACAAAAGCTTGCTGAAATATAGCGTCAATGTGAAAATTTTATAAGTATACGGAGCAGGCTTATTAGTTGCGGAGGATTTCATATGGGAAAAGGAAAAGAATTGTTGCAAATTAAATTGTCGGACGAACAGAGAGAAAAATTGAATGCGGAAATAAAAGCATTTTATTTTGACGAAAGAGGTGAAGAAATAGGGATTGTCGAGCAAATGCAGCTGGCGGAACTGTTTGAGATGAAGTTAGCGCCGATTATTTATAATAAAGCACTTGACGATGCAAAAGCTTGGTACACGCGTATGGCAGATAATTTGAGCTATGATTATGATACACTGTACAAATAAAATAGAGAATCATAGACAAATCAAAAGACAGTGATTAAAGGGCATAATTGCGGGTGGTTGCAAAAGCAGAGGATATCGGGTAGAATTGAATTAGAAGATTTACGGGTAGATATTGTGCCAAAAAAGGAGTTTAAATATGGCGTCAAGTAAAGAATACATGGAATTTATATTGGGGCAGCTGTCAGGTCTTTCTGACGTATCGAGCAGGGCAATGATGGGAGAATATATCATTTATTACCGCGGAAAAGTTGCCGGCGGGATATATGACGACAGACTGCTTGTAAAACCTGTGGCATCTGCGGCGGCATATATGCATACGGTAGCATACGAGCGGCCTTATGAAGGCGGCAAAGAAATGCTGTTGGTTGACGACGTTGACAATAGGGCGTATCTGGAGGGGTTGTTTGAGGCTATGTATGATGAGCTTCCGTCTCCGAAGCCCAAAAAATCTAAAAAAGCGAAAGCGGAGAAGTGAGGCAGTGAGTCAGAGATCGCAGAATACGGCTATATATAAAGGAGAAAAAGTATGAAAGCTATTGCTGTTGTTGATAAAAATTGGGGAATAGGAAAAGACGGTGCGCTGCTTGTGCATTTGCCGGGTGATCTTAAATATTTTAAAGAAAATACATTGGGAAAAGTGCTGATAATGGGTAGAAAAACATTGGAATCGCTGCCGGGCGGCAAGGCGCTGCCGGGAAGAACAACGATAGTACTTTCCGGGGATGAAAATTATGAGCCGAAAGCTGCTGAAGGAGCAAGAACACTTCCCTGCACATCGTTTGATGAACTGATGGCAACACTTCTTTCACTGGAATTTGCGGAAGGCATAGACCTTGAAGACGATGTTATAGCAGCGGGGGGAGAGAGTATATACAAACAGTTTCTTCCGTACTGCAATGAGATACTTATTACCAAAATAGATGCGGAATTTGATGCGGACAAGCATTTTGAAAATCTTGATGAACTTGCGGACTGCGGTATGATGAAAATAACATATGAAAGTGAAGTTATGGAGGAAAACGGAGTCAGGTACAGGTTTCTCAAATACAGCAGACAGACAAGGTAAAGAAGGCCCGGCGGCGCAAATGACAGTGAATTTCGTAATAAATGATGCGCGGGCATAAATCTCTGCGAATATAGTTAGAAGAGGAAGAGCGATGGATGCAAATAAAAGCAATTTGATAATGGGAAGAAATCCGGTGATAGAGGCATTGCGGTCGGGACGCGATATAGATAAACTTATGATTGGACGTGATCTTGAAGGTTCGGTAAAAAAGATCATAGGAATGGCAAAAGAAAGGCATATTCCCATAACCTATGCCGATAAACAGGCACTCGACAGAACAGCGGGAGGCGGTGCACACCAAGGCGTAATAGCCTATGTGTCGGCTTATGAATACTGTGAGGTTGCGGATATACTCGCTGCAGCACGTGCAAAGGGCGAAGATCCGTTTATAGTAATACTTGATGGGCTTGAAGATCCGCATAATCTCGGTGCCATTATGCGTACGGCAGAAGGGGCAGGAGCACATGGTGTAATAGTGCCGAAGAGAAGAAACGTCGGGCTTACGGAGACAGTAGCCAAATCGTCTGCGGGGGCGATTGAGTATGTTCCGGTTGCGCGAGTTGTCAATATTGCACGTACTATAGACATTTTGAAAAGCGAAGGACTCTGGATAGCGGCATGTGATATGGGAGAAACGATGTACTATGAAGCGGATTTGACAGGTGCTGTTGCCGTTGTTATCGGCTCCGAGGGATTTGGTATCAGCAGACTCGTACGTGAAAAGTGTGATTTTACAGTGTCAATGCCGATGATGGGTAAAATTACTTCTTTAAATGCATCTAATGCGGCGGCGGTACTTATGTATGAAGTAAGGCGCCAGCGTGATATCAAGAAACAGGGGGTTTTGAAATTGTAATTTAATATAGATTACAATTTCACAGGGAACGGATAAAGGAGAAAATGTGAACGAAAATTATAATTTACTTAGTGATGAAAAACTGTCCAAGCTGGCTCAGGCAGGTGACGATGCTGCAGAAGAAACGCTGATAAACCGTTATAAAGAGCTTGTTAAAAGCAGGGCGCGGCTGTATTTTATAGCAGGAGCGGATGCTGAAGATGTCATTCAGGAAGGAATGATAGGGCTATTTAAGGCTGTGCGCGATTACTGTGATAATCGCGAGGCTTCGTTCAGAACATTTGCTGCAATGTGCATTAACAGACAAATAATAACGGCAATAAAAACGGCCAGTCGCTTGAAACATGAGCCTCTCAATAATTCTATATCTCTGAGCAGATCAATTGCAGATGACAACGATGACAGAAGAGAAAATACGATAGAAAATACACTCATTTCTTTTCAGAGCAATCCGGAAGATATGATACTTGCACAGGATACGGCCGATGAGATTATCGGGGGAATATCTCGTATTTTGAGTAAATTTGAACTGAAAGTGTGGCAGCTTTATTTATCGGGTCAAAATTATACTGCAATAGCTGAGAAAATAGGCAAAAGCCCGAAGTCAATAGATAACGCACTTCAGCGTATAAAGCGAAAAATCGCGGCGGAATATTATTGACATTGAATGGTAAATATAGTAGTATAAATTCGTACAAGTATTGTGCTGACGTAGCTCAGTCGGTAGAGCACTTCCTTGGTAAGGAAGAGG
>JAAWDW010000015.1 GCA_022793975.1 Bacillota bacterium | reverse complement strand
CGGAATGGGAGGAGCCTTGAATCGGAAGGCATAATGTCATCTGTTGTGATGTTGTTTCCCGCAACGAGCGTAACTTCTGCGCTTACCGTGTCGGAAAGCGCTGTGTTTCTCGGAAACGGTTTAATGTTAGGACCCATTTCCACAGGAATGCAGGATTTGCATGTACCGCATGGACTCAAGGTAAAACTGTCGATTTTTTCCGTTTCGCATAGTTTTATTTCCGGCAGATTGATTCCCAATGTGCTGCCGTCTGTGAGTACACCGCGGATTGCAGAAATGGCCGCGGTCTCAGGGCTTACGAGATATACGGAAGCATCGTTTGTTCCCGAACGTCCCTTGAAGTTTCTGTTAAATGTACGGAGAGAAACTGCGCCTGATTTTGGTGACTGTCCCATTCCAATGCAGGGACCGCAGGCATTTTCGATAATGCGTGCTCCTGCGGCAATCATATCGGCAAGGGCGCCGTTTTTTGCAAGCTGTGCGAGTATGCGACTTGAGCCGGGACTGATTACAAGGGAAACATCGGGATGCACCTTATTTCCTTTTAATATGGCGGCAACTTTCATAAGGTCAGTGTAAGATGAGTTGGTACAGCTGCCGATAGCTGCCTGATCTATTTTGATTTCACCGATTTCTTTTACGGACGCAACATTGTCGGGGCTGTGCGGCATTGCGGCAAGCGGAGTGAGTGTGCTGAGGTCGACTTCAAGGATTTTGTCATATACAGCGTCTGCGTCAGCAGCAAGTGGAACAAAATCATCTGCACGGCCTTGAAGTTTCAGATATTCTTCTGTATTTTCATCACTTGGAAATACAGACGTTGTCGCACCGAGCTCAGCGCCCATATTTGTTATGGTTGCTCTGTCGGTAACGGAAAGAGTCTTTACACCTTCACCGAAATATTCAACTATGTATCCGACACCGCCCTTTACGGTGAGTTCTTTGAGTACATAAAGAATAACATCCTTGGCCGATGACCACATCGGGAGTTTGCCTGTGAGTTTAACTCCTATTACTTTCGGAACACTGAGGCTGTAGGTGCCTTTTGCCATAGCAACCGCAACATCAAGACCGCCTGCACCGATTGCTATCATTCCGAGGCCGCCTCCCGTAGGAGTGTGACTGTCGGAGCCGAGAAGAGTCTTGCCCGGAATACCGTAATTTTCTAGGTGAAGCTGGTGGCATATGCCATTGCCGGGCTTGCTGAAAATAACGCCATGGCGTTGAGCGACACTCTTAATAAATGCGTGGTCATCCGCATTTTCAAATCCGGTCTGAAGTGTGTTATGGTCTATGTATGCGACTGAAAGTTCTGTTTTGATTTTCTCCGCATCCATAGCTTCAAGCTGAAGGTATACCATAGTACCTGTTGAATCCTGTGTGAGTGTCTGATCTATCTTTACGGTAATCTCGTTTCCGGGGATAAGTTCACCGGAAATAAGATGATTTTCAAGTATTTTGTACGCTAATGTCCTGCCCATTTTTTTCTCCTTTTTTATTTGTTTTTGGCATCTTTTTTGAGATGCACAACAATTGAATACTTGTATACAATTATAGAGCTATACATTATTAAAGTCAAGAGAAGTAAGAAAAAATATGGCTGAGCAGGGTACATAAAATTAGATAATTTACATAAATTATTAAAAACTGTTTAGGAGTGATGGTTTTGAAATTAAAAATAAACTGGAAATTACTGATAATCTGCATTGCGATACCTTTGGCGGTAGGTGCGCTTTCCGCATTTCTGACGAACGAAAGTATGGAGCAGTTCCAAGAATTAAGACAGCCGCCGCTTTCTCCGCCGTCCTGGGTATTTCCGATAGTATGGACGCTGCTTTTCATAATGATGGGTACCGCTTCTTATATTATAATTATGAGCGGATTGAGAGGAGGTACACAGGAAAGCCGCCGCCAAGCGCGTTCGGCGCTTTGTATTTATATACTGCAACTGGCAGTGAATTTTTTCTGGCCGCTCTTGTTTTTCAATATGAAAATATATCTTGCTGCGTTTATGTGGCTGCTGCTTCTGTGGATACTGATAGTAACTATGATGTTTATGTTTTACCGTATTTCAAAAATAGCAGGATATCTCATTGTGCCGTATGTTCTTTGGGTAACTTTTGCGGGGTATCTCAATCTGGGGATATATTTTCTGAATTAAAATAGCGACAGTATGTGCTTATTGTGCATTTTTCGCACGCAGGTTTCCGTGCGGCGCAGCAATATCTGCCGTGGAATATGAGACTGTGATGTGTGCGTGACCAGCGGTTTTCGGGCAGTACCCGCATAAGCTCGTTTTCGGTTGCAAGCACATCTTTTTCATCTGTGAGGCCGATACGATTGGCTACTCTGAATACATGGGTATCGACGGCGATACGCTGATGCCCAAAACCCTCTGCCAGCACGACATTTGCTGTCTTGCGACCAACGCCCGGAAGCGCAATGAGCTTTTCATAGTCTTCGGGAACATTGCCACCGTAATTTTCTGTGAGCGCAATTGCAAGTTTCAGGATATTGCGAGATTTGTTACGGTACATACCGATACTGTGTATCATCTGCGATATTGCTTCCGCACCGAGTTCAAAAAGCTCTTCTGCGCTGACTGCGGCAGTGATTCCGCGCTCCTGCGCTTCGGTGTATCCTGCCTGTGCCATAGTTTGAGCGTCAGGATATTTTGCAAACAGCGCCGGTGTTACCTTGTTGACACTTTTATCTGTCGTCTGTGCCGAGAGCACAACAGCAACAATAAGCTGAAACAGGTTTTCAAAATTCAGTTCGCAGTCCGCATCGGGGTACATTTTTTCGAGCTCATCAAGTATTTTTGCTATATCATTTTCAGTAAAATGCTGCTTTGATTTTTCCGCAATTTTTGCCATAACAATTATTCCTTTTCCAATAAATGTCCGTTTTCGATATCACGATTATACATCGAAAAAGCAGAAATGGCAATATGCCGGGCTTTAGACTCATTTACAGAAAAAACAGCTCGGACTGCGGTAAAATTAAATCCGAAAATAAAATTAAATTCTGAAAAAATGGACAAAAAATTTCTCCGACCAATGGGTCGGTTTTTTGTTGACATAGCAGTAGTAAATAGTATATTATACTATTATTGACCCGTGGGTCGGAATATTTTAGGGGAGGAATAAGCTTTGAATCAGAACGATGAAAACACAGTAAAAAAGAAAAGCATTAAAGAGAAAATAAAGGAGCACAAAGTCATAGCGGCTATCGTGTTCATAATCTCGGTCATAGTCATAATAAGACTTGTATCTTTTGCGGTAGGGGGAATGAATCCGAGTAT
>JAAWDW010000014.1 GCA_022793975.1 Bacillota bacterium | reverse complement strand
TGCTTATGGGCACTCCTGCAGGAAGTATTGCCTTTTATGCATATATTATTCCGTTTCTGATTTCAACTGTCGGAGGAACAATTTTTGCTGCGGTGATAATTATATCGCTTAAAAAGGCTAAAGCTCTTGACCGGATCAAAGACAGGCTTGTCAAAAATGCATAGCGCAGATATAAGTAAGAAAGGATTGCTGAAGTATGAGTGGCGATATTAAAAAAATGATAGATTTTAAATTGATTTTAAACAGGGTTAGGGAAACAAAACCTTTGATTCATAATATTACAAATTATGTAACAGTAAATGACTGTGCGAACATTCTTCTCGCATGCGGAGCATCGCCGATTATGGCTGATGATATTGAAGAGGCTGCGGAAATTACATCTATTTGCGGAGGACTTAATATAAATATAGGAACGCTTAATCATAATACGGTGAAATCAATGATTGCTGCCGGCAAAAAAGCGAATGAACTCGGTCATCCGGCAGTGCTTGATCCTGTCGGAGCCGGTGCATCGAGGCTTAGAACAGAAACGGCGCTTATGCTTATGGGCGAAGTTGAATTCAGCGTGATAAGAGGAAATATTTCAGAAATAAAAACGCTTGCATCCGGATTTGGAAATACGAAAGGTGTGGATGCGTCCGCTTCTGATAAGGTGACGGAAGAAAACTTGGAAAGTACGATTGCTTTTGCGAAGCAATTTTCACAAAAAACAGGTGCAGTTACAGCAATTACCGGGGCGATAGATATTGTGGCGGATAAGGAAAGAGCGTATTGTATAAGAAACGGACATCCGATGATGAGCAGCATCACGGGCACAGGCTGTCAGCTTTCGGCAATGACGGCAGCATTTGTTACCGCAAATATGGAATGTGTAACAGAGGCTGTTGCGGCTGCTGTAATCGCAATGGGCTTATGCGGAGAGAAAGCATTTGAAAGACTTGGCAGTCTTGACGGGAATATGTCTTACAGAAATTATATTATAGATGCGGTTTACCGGCTTTCGCCGGAAACATTGGAAAGAGGTGCGGATTATGAAGTGCGATAAAAAAGCAATGCTGCTTTATGCAGTAACCGACAGAATGTGGCTTGGAGAAAAAACGCTTGCGGAACAAGTGGAAAGCGCGCTGAAAGGCGGTGTTACCTGTGTACAGCTGAGGGAGAAAAATTTGGATGACACAAGTTTTCTGGCAGAAGCTTTGGAGATAAAAAAACTGTGCGGTAAATACAATGTTCCGTTTATAGTAAATGATAATGTAGATATTGCCAGAAAGTGCGGAGCAGACGGAGTACATGTCGGTCAGAGCGATATGGAAGCGGGAAATGTCAGAAGCATTTTGGGCGATGATATGATTATCGGTGTTTCGGTCCATAATGTAGAAGAAGCTTTTGCGGCGGTGAGCAGAGGCGCCGATTACCTTGGAGTGGGAGCTGTTTTTTCGACATCGACAAAGCTTGATGCGGGTAGTGTTTCCAAGGAAACAGTGCGCGCAATATGTGATGCGGTTTCGGTTCCGGTAGTTGCAATAGGCGGGATAAGCAAAGAAAACATAGCCGAACTTTCAGGCAGCGGAGTTGACGGTGTAGCTCTTGTTTCCGCTATATTTTCGGTGGAAGATATAGAAAAAGAATGTGTGGAACTAAAACGGCTTTCCGAAAGTATGATAAACGCATAAATACAGATTACAGGTTGTTATAATTTATCCATACAGATTAAATATATAAAAGGAGAGCTTAGGATGAAAAAAGTTTTAACAATTGCCGGCTCTGATTCGAGCGGCGGCGCGGGCATTCAGGCGGATATAAAGACGATAACCGCACATAAGATGTATGCTATGAGCGTAATAACTGCCCTTACGGCACAGAACACTACCGGCGTTTATGGAATTATGGAAGCCGCGCCGAAATTTGTGGCACAGCAGATTGACTGTATTTTCAATGACATCAGACCTGACAGCGTGAAGATAGGAATGGTATCGGGCAGTGCAATTATAGAGGTTATCGTTGAAAAACTTAAGGAATATAAAGCCGAAAACATCGTTGTTGATCCTGTGATGGTGGCCACAAGCGGCAGCAAGCTTATTTCGGATGAGGCACAGGATGCACTTATAAACAAGCTTTTGCCGATTGCGGATGTTATAACGCCTAATATTCCGGAGGCAGAAGTTTTATGCGGATTTTCTATAAATGATGAAAAAGATATGATACGCGCAGCCGAGAAAATCGCTGAGAGTTTTAAAGGGGCAATACTGGTAAAGGGAGGACATCTTGTAAATGATGCCACAGATCTTCTTTATGAAAACGGAAATGCCGGCTGGTTTTCGTCCGAACGTATAAACAATCCCAATACGCATGGCACGGGCTGCACGCTGTCATCGGCAATTGCCTGCAACCTGGCAGACGGATATTCTCTTGAAGACAGTATAAGAAATTCTAAGGAGTATCTTACGGGAGCGCTTAGATCTATGCTGGACCTCGGTAAAGGCTCAGGACCTCTAAATCATATGTATAATCTGTAAGCAAAGAATTGCAAGTAGTATGGGTAAAACAATAAAATAAATTGTAAAGAGTATTGCATCAGCAGTGCTCTTTTATTTTTTAAAAATATGTAAAATAATGGTTGACAAGCAAAATAATATATGTTAAATTATTACTGTAATTAAATGTAATTTATATTAAAAAGCAGCAGGAGGATTGAATGAGATTTGTAAAACCTATAATAGGCTGTGTACTTATAATTGCGGCGTTGACAGGATTATTTTACTGGGAGTATGACGGGCGTATGCGCTGGACAACGGAAGAAGTATTGGCAGCAGCGGTGGATATAGCTGAGGGTGAGGAGGTAAACGCAAATATGTTTAAAAAGATGCGTGTTCTTCCGGAATGCATTATAGACGGCGCCCTGCGGGTATCAGATGTTCAGAAAATAAACGGCAAGATATGCGGAAGACCGGTGAAAGCAAACAGTCAGATTTCCTTGGAGTTCTTTGATGATGTAGGGGATTTAATAGAAGAAGGAAGCAGTATATTTGTTATAAAGCCATCCTGGATAGATACTCGCAGCAGTTCGCTTCGTGCGGGAGATACAGTTCATATATATAGCGAAACGGGGGATATCTATCTGGGAACATTTAAAGTAGCGTTTGTAAAAGATGATAATGAGCAGGAAGTTGTTGCGGCAGACAGCATTTTAAAAAGACAGAATATACTTGACAGAAAAATGAGCAGCAGAGCCGCCAATCACATTGAGATAATAGCGACACTTGATGAGTACAATGCGATCAGCGCATTTGTGAGAGACGGCATGCACAGTCTTATGATAGTTCAGAAAGGTGAGTTTTAATTATGGACAAGTTATATGCATTTCATGGAGCGGACAGAAAATCAGGTGTGACTATGATAGCACAGTCAATTGCCGAATATATAGCGGAAGCAGCGCCTGCGTCACGTATTTTGCTGCTGATACTTAACGGTAGACAAAATGTTCAGTATCTGCGGGAAGATACGGCGCCGATAGATAATTACAAAAGCAGGCTTGAAAGCGGAGTTGGCATATCTGTATCTGATATTGAGACGGCAGAAGGATTCGATAATCTTTTTGTGATAAGCGGAGTAAAGAAGGAAGAAGAAAAGCGATTTTATATGCCGTCTGCGGTAAAATTACTGCTTACAAATATCGCGGATGATTTCGATATTATTATTTCCGATACCGGAAGTGAACTTGACAACGGGCTTGCGGTAGGTGGTCTTGGTGAAGCGAAAAAAACTTATATGATTTTATCGCAGAATGAAGCAACAATAAGACGTTACGAAAATCAAGGAGTTATATATAGCAAAATCGGTATGAAGTTTGATGCCGTAATAATAAATAAATATACGGAAAAAGATCCCTACAGTTCCGATTATATAAAGAGAAGACTGGACATTTCTGATAAAGAAGTATATACAGTACAGCTTGCAGAGGCCGGAAGAACCGCGGAAATGGAATATAAGACTATTAAGTCACTTGAAAATGGAAGATATAAGCGAGATATAGAGATGATAGCTGCGGACATAATGAAAGATTCCGATATTGAAATAAAGAATGAAAAAAGGAAGATGAGATGGAAGGATTTTATTTAGACGAATATATAAAAAACGGAGGTAAGATTTATAAAGACTTTACGGGTGGCAGGGAGGGAAAAAGAAAAGTATCGGAGCCGGGAGGTACAGCATTCTCAGAAAAGGAATGTAAAGATTTCATGCGCGTATGCGGTGTTATTTATGAGGAATTCCGAAAAGAATGGGACAGCGGCAGTGAAAAACCGGAAAAACTCCTGGAACTTCAGAAAAAAGCAATAACGGGCTGCGCTCCGGAGGTAAGCTTCTTTAAGAAAAAAATAAATTACTATTTGAAAGAGCACAATCTCGAATCTACAAAATTTCCTTATTGGTACAATACGCTTGAAGAAGCGGTATATCAAGAAAACTGGGGCGTAGCAGCGATTGCCGAATGGTTTTCCGAAAAATATAAAGACTCTTCATCAGCGAAGATAATAGGAGACAGGATTTATTTTCTCGAAGGAGGAAAAATGGTGTTAAAGCCGCAGAGAATGACAGAACAGCGGCGTGAACAGCTTGTAAGAGCATTTCTTATGCTGACGCCGGAAGAAAGGCTTGATAAGGATTTTCACGAGGTATATATGTTAGACGGCACAAGAGTAACGATTTTCAGGCGTGCAATAGTGAAAAAAGGGCAGGACGTAATAATATTCAGGCGATATGTGGTGCCTTCGTATACTTTTGAAGAACAGGCAGAACGCGGAACTATTCCGCATGAGAGTATCACGCTTTTTGAAGCGATGGTGGCGCTCGGATACAATATAGCATTTACAGGTGCGGTAAGAACAGCAAAAAGTACATTTCTTTCTACATGGCAGGCTTACGAAAAAATCGAGCTTGAAGGTGTGATGAT
>JAAWDW010000013.1 GCA_022793975.1 Bacillota bacterium | reverse complement strand
GCTGTGACCTGAAAGAATGACCCTTTTATAACCAAGCTCCTTTGCTTTTTCGATACCGCATTCGAAGTCGATTACACAATCCTCAATTTTCTCATATGCCGTGCCAAGACGCACCGATGTGCCGTCAGGCTTTTTCATATCGTTCATTATATCGTGGCCTCTGTTGTTTATAGCCAAGAATCCGACACCGTTTTTGTTTAATTTATCAGCCCATACGGTCGCAAAATAGCTGCCCGTTATGCTTCCTGTCATACCGTGGCTGAACACCACGCAAATGTCTCTTTCTCCTGCATCGAAATGCGCCATAAAGAGTTTGAGTCCATCACTCGTGTAACAATCGTTTATAAATTCGATTCTGCTCATTTTGTGTGCTCCTTTCTTCCTTATTTTATATAATAACATAAGGAAGACCGCGCGCGCAATGATATTCACATTAATTTTTCAGTATATTTTGACAAATACAATTAGTAATTGTTAATAGCCGCCTGCATATCAGTTCAAATCAATAACTGTTCCCGCACTCTCTATTGATTCTTCTCCTTCGCTATACTTGATATATGCCTTATCATCTATTACATCTAAGCCGATAATACTGTAAAAATTGCTCGGTGTCTCAAGTTTCTCAACTTTTTCACCGTCATATTTGTAAAGCTCTGTTGATAATTCATAGGAAATTTCTATTAAAAGACCTCCCTCATATTCATAGCCTTCTATTGTCTCGAAAAATCCCACATCAAGGTCAAAAGCCTCTCTGCTTTCTTTTCCGTCATATAGATAAAATGTTTTTAAGTTCTCGTCATATGTTCCGTATTGATATCTATTCTTATAATAGCACAGTTCATTATTAATAAATCCTACCATACAATAACTGTAATCCTCGTCTACTTTTATCATTTTACCGTCTTCGATATACAAAAGTCTGTTTCCTTTCGAAGAATCATCATAAGTTTTAGCCGCCGCTATAAATATACCACCCATGACAGACTCCTCTCCCGTTATAATTGCTGTATTTTTAACGGTAAATACTTTTTCAAGTCCTTCATCTGTCAGCTTATAATAAGTATGGCTTCTCCTTCCCATACTCATTTTTTCCGCAATTATGTAAAGGTTTCCGTTTATTATCTCTAAGGATGAGCCATCCGGATCATCTGTTATTTTCTTTATTTCCAATGTGTCAAGATTATACTCGTAAACATTGGATGTCGGTATTCCGTACACTTTATTTTTATAAAGGACAGCCCTATTCAAATAATATCCGTCCTTGAATATCTTTGATTTTTCTGTTTCATCTATGGCATATATGTTTTCACCCGCATAAGATATGATACGACCGTTATATTTACCCAGTATGGTGTGCGGATTTTCTACCATTTTCTTTGCTTCTTTTGTTTTTAGGTTGTATGCGTACAGCACACTTTCGCTATCATAGTAGATATCGCTGTCCTCCCTCCATAGCGAGCGGACATTATTTGCCAATTCTGTCAAGGAACCGTCCTTATAATAAACAACCTTATCGCCGCTATAATATATTATCCCACCGTCTGACTTTTCGGCTACATTTATTTGATGAAATCCATCTGTATTTTTCTCCGCTTTTTTAAACGTAATTATTTCAGAAGAATTCATTATGAAAAATGATGATACCGCACCTGCTGCAATAAAAATTAAAAATGCCGCCAACAGTAATATAATTAAGGTTTTTTTCATATTATCTCCTTATCTCTTTTCTGTATTTCAGTATAGCATAGTCGTTCTATATTTTCCATGTGCATTTTGCCTGCTGTTATTATTCGGACGACTAATTGAAAATCATTTGCTATTTATGGTATAATGGCAACAGCTTATCAAATGCAGAAATTAAATATTTAATCGGAGCAGTAGTTATGTCGGAAAAAATAAAAAAATACATCGTATATTTTATGTTATATTCGATAATCGGCTGGCTGTATGAAGTATTTTTAGAAGTAGTAGTCTATAAATGGGGATTTTCTAACAGAGGTTTTTTAACCGGCCCGTACTGTGTTATTTATGGATTTGCCTCATTAATTTTTATCATTACTTTATACGGACTGAAAAAGAAGAAAATTAAAATAAGGAAGATAAGCATAACACCAATTGTAATATTCTTGGGAATTGTTGCTATTGCCACATCGATTGAGCTTGCAGGAAGCTACATAATGGAACTGCTGACAGGACATTGGATGTGGGATTATACAAGATTTGCTTTTAATTTTCAAGGGAGAATTGCTCTTAATCCTAGCG
The DNA here is from genome assembly GCA_022793975.1 of Bacillota bacterium. Classification (GTDB taxonomy): domain Bacteria; phylum Bacillota; class Clostridia; order Peptostreptococcales; family Anaerovoracaceae; genus QAKD01. The sequence continues at coordinate 1,359 of JAAWDW010000013.1, read as the reverse complement.
TGCGCTTCGGAATAGGCGGAATGGTATTTTTGTATATACTTCAGCCGCTCTTTGAAAAATTGACTGACAAAATATCAGAAAAGGCACTTAATATTATCAGCAGTTTAATAGTAACCGTACTTCTTGTAGATTGTGCCTATACATTCTTTTATAAATAGGCAAAACTTACACCTACGTAAAAATGCAGCATTATGGAAAACCAGTAACGAAAGTCATTGTGAATGTTCAAAAGTCCCGCCTTAAAGGCGGGACTTTTGAACATTGCGGGCTTTGCCGCGGCGTGGAGCGGATGACGAGAGTCGAACTCGCCCTGCCGGCTTGGGAAGCCGGAGTTCTACCGATGAACTACATCCGCACAATATGCGAAAGTGTTTATATCAGAAAACCGAAAATACAGATTAATTTCATCCATACACTAAATTCCTTATTTTACTCACGCACTTCCGCAAATCTTCTTTAAATTTTTCTTTCTATAATAACTATACTACTTACCGAAATATTCGTCCATAGCTTTTTTTACTGCGCGTGCCACTACTTTGCATTTTTCTTCAGAAACTGCCGAAAGCGCAACACGTATACCTTTTGCAAGCGGCACCGTAAAAATTCCGTCTTTATGCATAATCTCACCTACCGCGTCAGGAGCGCTGCAAGGCACCGATACAAAAAATCCCGAATCATAAGGAAGCATCTCAAGACCGCACTCACGCGCCGCTTCTTCAAACGCCTTGCCGCGGGCAAGAAGCATCTTTCTGTTCTCATCTCTTTCCCTGTCAACTTCTTCTTTGAGTACCTTGTCGTTATACATATTCACAAGTATCTGCTGTGCCGATCTCGTACCGTTGGACCATGTACCGCGACCCGAAAACGCCATTACATTTTTAAATTCTTCGCAGATTTCTTCATTATTTGTCATACAGATGAGAGCACCGCATCTCATTCCGTAAAGCGTAAAACTTTTTGATGCGCTGTAGCCTACGAGTCCGAGAATATTATCGGATATATTTTCAAAAAGTTCAAAGAAAGCTCTTGCCGCATCAGGATCTTCCGTAAAATCGATATATGCCGCATCAACGAATATCGTAATTTTCTTGCCTAAAGCTGCGTATTTTTCACATACATCAAGAACATTTTTCCAATCATCATCCGTAAGCGAAAATCCTGTAGGATTATGAGCCGGAGTGTTTATAATAATAAGAAGTGAATCCTGCACCTTCATATATTTATCCACGCATTCGGAAAACGCAGAAATGTTGTATCTGCCTTCATCATCAAGCAAAGTGTATGTATCGAGTTTTCTGTAATTTTCGGTAACAAGCGTCTTGTACGCCGCTTAATGGGCGGCGCGCCCGCGCCGTTTTT
>JAAWDW010000012.1 GCA_022793975.1 Bacillota bacterium | reverse complement strand
GTAGTGCTTAAACCGAGCCAAAACGCACCTCTTTGCTGCTGCATTCTTGCGGAAGCAGTAGAAGAGGCAGGTTTTCCTAACGGGGTATTTAATCTGGTTACGGGAGCCGGCGGAGAGGTTGGCAATGCGATTGCGCTTCATAAAGGCATTGATGCACTCTCGTTTACAGGATCGACAAGCGGAGGTATAGAAGTGGGCAGACTTGCGCTCAGTACGGTAAAGAAGATTACGCTTGAACTCGGCGGAAAGTCACCTCTTGTCGTGCTTGATGGAGCAGATCTTGCGGCCGCTGTTGCCGATGCCTGCAGCTCTGCGTTTATGAATACGGGTCAGACGTGCTGCGCATATACGAGGATGTTGATCCCGGAGCAGAAAAAAGATGAAATAGAATCACTTCTTAAGGCGGAGTCAGCAAAATATATTACAGGCGATCCGCTGGACCCTGCTACAGAAGTGGGACCGCTCATTTCGGAGAAAGCGTTTAATAAGGTGAAAGGATATATTGAAAAAGGCATTGCGGAAGGAGCCAGACTGATAGTCGGGGAAGTTCCGGTAAACTGTGATAACGGATATTATGTAAATCCTGTTGTATTCTCAGATGTGACAAACAATATGACAATAGCAAGAGAGGAAATATTCGGACCCGTACTTTCTGTTATACCGTACAAGACGAAGGAAGAAGCTCTTGCAATTGCAAACGATACTCCGTATGGACTTTATGGAGCCGTATATGGGAAGCCAGACGAAGCACTTGCATTTGCAAAGAAGATAAAGGCGGGTGGCGTTAATGTAAACGGCGCTGGCGGCGGTGTATATATGCCGTTCGGAGGATATAAGCAGTCGGGAATAGGAAGAGAAGGCGGAACTTTCGGCTTTGAAGATTTTTTGGAAATAAAAGCACTTTGTTATTAAAATTTTTATTAAAGGAACGGTGAGAATAAATTTATGGCAATAATAAAATCCCTGAGTGATCAGGTGTATGAATATGTTTTTCATATGATAAAGGTCGGAAAAATTGCAGTCGGAGATAAAATAGATGAGGCGGAGCTTATAAAAAAACTCGGCATTAGCAGGACGCCGATAAGAGAAGCGCTGATACAGATGACATCTGATAATCTTCTCGACAACGTGCCGCGCAAGGGCTTTTTTGTGAAAAGCGTTGATGAAGTAGAAATGAACGAGTGCTTTGCCGTTATAGCGCAGCTTGACGCATATGCTATGGAACTTGCAATGCCCAATATAGAAAAAGAACATATTCAGAGGATGGCGACGGCTGTAGATAAGATGAGTCTGGCGATAAGCAAAGCGGATGAAGATATGTACTACGACTGGGAGCAGGAATTTCATACTGTATACAGAGATGTGTGCGGAAATAATGTGCTTACAAATATGATAAGAGAGCTTACGCGCAAGGCTTTTCGTTCTGAGGCATTTACAAAGAGCACAACGACAAAGGAAAATTACTGGAAAACAGTAAACGGCGATCATGAGAGACTTGTGGAAGCAGTTGAAAAGCGTGATGTCGAAGCGGCAAAAGAATGCCTGCGGGAGCACTGGGTCGGATAAAGCATAGCAGCAGACGTTTGTTCATAACAATTTATTTTTTGAGGTATTGACATATGAAAGGTATAAGCGACGCGATAAAAAAGGCGAGAAAAATTGTAATAAAGATCGGCAGTAATGTGCTTTCCGATGATAATGGTACGGTAAATAAAGATATTTTGCATAATATAGCTGAACAGGTTGTATGCCTTATGGAAATGGGTAAACAAGTGGTCATAGTATCTTCCGGTGCAGGTATATGCGGCGTGGGCGCTATTAATAAATGGAGCAGGCGCGGTGATGTTAACTATAAGCAGGCGCTATGTGCTATAGGTCAGGTAGAGCTTATGATGGCTTATAAAGAGTATTTCGGTGACTACAATATTCATGTGGGGCAGATATTGCTTACGGGAGAAGATTTCAGTGATGCCAGCAGGACACTGCATATCAGGAATGCGCTTTTTACGCTTGTCGATGAAGGTGTGGTGCCGATTATAAATGAAAACGACAGCGTCTGTGTTGATGAAATAAACAGTATCGGTGATAATGATACGCTTTCGGCACTTACGGCAAATCTCTGGTCAGCAGATGCGCTCATAATTCTTTCTGATATTGACGGTATATTTGATAAGGATCCCAAAACTCATAAAGATGCCCAATTGATTGCAGAGATAAACGATATAGATGAAACGATGGGACGCATAGATACCGACGGAAAAAGTTCGTTTGGTACAGGAGGCGTTGTGTGCAAGATAGAAGCGGCGCGTACAGTAAATAATTACGGAATACCTATGGCACTTCTAAACGGTAAAAAGAAAAATATTGTACTTGATGTACTTTCCGGAAACGGGCAGGGTACGCTGTTTATAAAATAACAGCTCGATCGCGAAACCAAACAGAGCAGACACAACAAGAGGGAGGAAACGGAAATATGAGTTTAAAATACGGATTTATAGGTGCGGGAAATATGGGTGGTGCCATACTCCGGGGAGCAATAGCAGGCGGCGCCGTAAAAGCAGAAGAGACAGCGGTATTCGGAGTACGGAAAGATAAGCTTGCCGATACGGCCGCAGAACTCGGAATAGCACCTTATACTGATATACAGAAAATTACGGCAGATTGTAAAATACTTATTTTTGGATTTAAGCCGCAGAAATTTGATGAAGCCGTGCCGCAAATCGCGGCAGCATATACACCTGATAAAGTTGTTGTTTCTATGGCGGCGGGAATAAGTATAGATTATCTTGAGAATTATCTGGGAAAAGATGCTAAAATCGTGCGTATTATGCCGAATACACCGGCACTTGTAGGTGAAGGCATGACTTCTGTAAGCAGAAATACAAATGTAACCGATGAAGAACTTGCGGATGTTAAGCGCATTTTTGATGCGCTCGGACGTGCTTCGGAAGTTCCCGAAGATATGATTCACACCGTTATAGGTGTCTCCGGCAGCAGCCCGGCATTTACATATATGTATATAGACGCACTGGCGAAAGAAGCGGAAAGCGGAGGAATGGAAAGCAGCAAGGCGCTTGAATTTGCGGCACAGGCTGTGCTTGGCGCTGCAAAAATGGTACTTGAGACAGGACTTTCGCCAAAGCAGCTCAGAATAAATGTATGCTCTCCGGGAGGTACGACAATAGAGGGCGTGGAAAAACTGCAGGAACTTGGTTTTGAAGAAACAGCGCGCGCGGGTGCGCGTGCAGCCGTCGAGAAGTCAAAGACTATGACTAAATAAGGATTGCGGGAGAAAACAAAGATGACATTTAAAGAAGAGACCATAAAAAGCGAAATGGTGTATAAGGGCAGAGTGCTCAATCTGAGACGTGACGAGGTGATGACTGTAAGCGGAAGACCTTCCGTACGTGAGATAGTGGAGCACGGAGGCGGAGTGGCTCTTGTAGCAGTAACGGATGAAGGCAAGATAATAATGGAGAGACAGTTCAGAAAACCACTTGAGCGTGATGTTCTTGAAATACCGGCGGGAAAGCTTGAGCCGGGAGAGGATCCTTTTGAAGCTGCGGGAAGAGAACTTGCCGAAGAAACAGGATACAGAGCAGCAAATATAGAGTATCTCACACGTTATTATCCATCCGTAGGATACTGTCAAGAGGCGCTGTATATGTATCTTTGCACTGGTCTTACAAAGGGAGAGACAAATCCCGATGAGGACGAGGCTATAGATATATACGAATACAGTTTTGAAGAATTGTGCGGTATGATAGACAGGGGTGAACTTGAGGACGGCAAGAGCATTGCGGCGCTTTTTGCCGCATCGCTCAGGATCGCAAAAAAGGAAAAATAAGAGCTTCTATAATACATGCAATGATAACAAGAATGACGAGTACTATATATACTGCAATATAAAGGTCCGTTCCAAAGACACTGGGACGGCCGCTTTTTTTATATCGACCGCTTTTTTTGGAAAGTACGGAGATTCCGTAGCTCTGAGCGGCAGCGGATGCCGCGATAAAGGTAGGAATGAGTACAAGATTCTGCGGCATCATAGACGAAAGCAGCATAGGAATACCGCTGAAAGAGAATGTTTCCAATACAAGACCTGCGGAAAATCCCAGAGCCATACCTTTATATATTAAAATAAGATGAGCGGCAGGAAAACCTATTG
>JAAWDW010000011.1 GCA_022793975.1 Bacillota bacterium | reverse complement strand
GTATATTTGTTTTCGCACTGCAGCATTTTATCTTCTATTGCTGCAAGTAAAATCTTATCTTCTTTTTCCATACTTGTATTTTATCATAAAATTGCGTTTGGCAAAAGTCCGAGCTGTAAAAGTGTAAAAGCGTTGTTTATTTGTAAATTTCGCAGTTTTATGACGAAACCGTAAGAACTGAGGGGCTTTTTCTTTATGGAATGACTTGTAAGTGCTATAATGTAGACATAGAAGAAACAAGAAACTATCTTAAAATACGAAAAATCATTTAAAAAGATAACTTTTAAGCGAGAACTGCAGTAAAATCAGCAGAAAGACAAAAATGATTATCTTATTTTAAAAAAGGAGCGGTTAATGAGTATAAAAATTTTGCCTGCATATGCTTTTCCAAGCGAAATATCGGAGTTGTTTACCGAATATACAAATATGCTTATAGAAAATGATGCGGAGTTTGCAAAATATCTTGAAATACAAAAATACGATGACGAGCTGAAAAATTTGCAAGCGAAATACGGACCACCGCAGGGTCGTTTGTACATAGCACTTGCCGAGGTATCAGGTATAGACAGTAAAGCTGCCGAAGTATCGCAAAAGCTTTGCGGTGCAAAAGGCGGACAAGTGAATTTTGTTCCTGTGGGCTGTATTGGTCTCAAAAAAATCGATAATGAGAACTGTGAGATGAAACGCCTTTATGTACGTCCGCAATTCCGTGGGCAAGAAATAGGAAGAAAACTCGTCTGCCGTATTATTTCCGATGCAAGGGAAATCGGTTATTCCCATATGCTTCTTGACACACTGCCGTTTCTCACAAGCGCACTGCGCATATATAAGGAATATGGTTTTTATGAAATTCCGAGCTATAATGACAGTCCGATGAATACTTCAATTTATATGCAGCTCGATTTATAAAAAAGACTCAATTGATTTTTCTTTACCTCCACTATTCGCAAATGATATAATAATTACAGAGAATAAAGTACAATTGTATCTCAAAAAGACTCAAAGCAATAGAAAACTCAAAGGAGAGCATATAAATGAAATACTTAAATGAAAAAATGCAGACCTATCTTGAAGATCTGCGTGCAAAAAAATCAACGCCGGGGGGCGGTGCTGTTGCTGCACTTACGGGAGCTCAAGGTGCGGCACTGGTAATGATGGTGGCCGAATTTACAATAGGAAATGAAAAATATGCCGCATTCGAAGAAGTGTGCAAAGGCGCGCGCGCGGCGAATTCATATGTATACGCCAATCTGGCGATGCTTATCGATCAGGATGCGGAGGCTTATAATAAAGTAGTGGAAGCAAGGAAAATGCCGGAAAGCACAGAAGCTGAAATAGTTGCTAAAAAAACAAAGATGGATGAAGCAACCGTTACGGCAACGATAGTACCGCTCAATGTTATGAGAATGTGTCATGAAGGGCTTGCCGCCGCCGAGATGATTATCGGAAAATGCAATCCGAACATAGCAAGTGATCTTACAATCGCAGTGTTGAATCTCCTTGCGGGATTAAGAGCAGCGTGGCTCAATGTCCTTATAAATTTACCGGGAATAGAGGATAAAAATACGCGGGAAAACTTTCAAAAACAGGGGGAAATGTTCCTGCGTCTGGCAGCAAAAATAGAGGAAAGGGCGAAAGAAGCAGGGCTGTTTCCCGATTTTAACCCGCCTGATGAAGATGACGAGGTACAGAAGATTTTGCAGGATGCGGGCTGGGCATAAAACCATTTCGGTACAAATCCGCAAAAATAGTTTTTAAGAATTGTTAGATATTTAAGGTTATTTATATATAAAGTAGAAATATATTAAAAAGAAGCAGAGAAGCAGAGAAGAAAGGAGAAAAACTATGAAAGTATTGCTTATAAACGGCAGTCCTCATGCGGACGGATGTACTTATACGGCATTAAAAGAGATGGCTGAGACTCTTGATAAAAACGGTATTGAAACGGAAATATACCAGATAGGAACACAGCCCGTAGCGGGCTGTATCGCATGCAATAGCTGCGAAAAAACGGGAAAATGCGTGTTTGACGATGGAGTAAACGAAATTGCGGCACGCCTTGATGAATTTGACGGTATTGTACTCGGTGCGCCTGTTTATTACGCGGGGGCAGCCGGTCAGGCTCACGCATTTTTTGATAGATTGTTTTTCTTTAACGGCAGGAAAATGGCGGGAAAACTCGGTGCAGCAGTAGTATCGTGCAGGAGAGGCGGCGCTACCGCGACCTGGGATAATCTCAACAAATATTTTGGTATGAACAATATGTTCACAGTAGGCTCACAGTATTGGAATCAGGTGCATGGAAATAATGCGGAACAAGTGAAACAAGACCTTGAGGGCCTTCAAACTATGCGCACACTCGGTCAGAATATGGCGTGGATGCTTAAGAATATCGAGGCCGGCCGTAAAGCGGGTGTGGAATTTCCGCAGTATGAAACGCCGATATATACGAATTTTATCAGATAATAAGCGTCATTTAAGTAAATTAAGACTTACGAGTATAAACTTTTACGGAGGACAAATTTATGACATTGTACGAATCGGGAGAAGATTATCTCGAAAATATCCTGATGCTGAAAAAAGAAAAAGGAACTGTGCGTTCTGTTGATATTGCAACGCGTATGGGATTCTCTAAGCCGAGCGTAAGCAGGGCAATGAGTATACTTAAGAAGTCCGGGCTTATTGTAATGGATGAAGGCGGACTTATAACGCTAACGGAAGAAGGATTTGCCGCAGCCGAAAGGGTGTATGAAAGGCACAATGTCATTTCTGAGTATCTGGAAAAACATCTCGGTGTTTCCAGAGAAAATGCACTCAGCGACGCGTGCAAAATAGAGCACGATCTCAGCGAAGAGACATATTCCAAGATAAAAGAAATAGTCATAGGCAGAATATAGAGATAGCCGCTTGCAAGGCAAAATAAATAAAAAATAAGATATCCGCAAACAAGAAAAGAAAACTTGTATCGGATATCTTTTATTTTGCGGAATTTAAGGTATCAGGTCACGGACAACAAGCATTATGAGATTGTTATTATAAAGATCCTTTGCAAATACCGAATTGTTCAGCGATTCTGATATAGAAGAAGCCGTTTCCGGTGAAACAAAACTACTTACAGGTACAAGAATAGCCAGAACGAAAAAGACAACAAGGAATCCGCGGATCATACCTGCGGCGAGTCCAAGCAAACCGTCAACTGCGCCGGTAAATCCATCGTTTCTTTTCTTGGAGAGAATTTCTGTTACTGCCCATAAAATGATTTTCACAGTAATCAGAACTGCTAAAAAGCTTATTACCGTGATGCAAAGCCCTGCCATTGTATCTGCTGCTGCCGAAATAAAGTTTGTTTCCGTACTGCGTACAGCTTTTTCTATTATTGCGGGCAGCTGCGCTACTGTATCGTCCGCTACGGTAAACGAATCTGAAAATTTGTTAAAAAAAGTATCATAAAGAGAATCGTATATTTCCGTGTGCAGTATAATGAAGTCGCGTGCTTGAGGTGACCAGATAAAACCGATAAGAACGGCGAGAAACCAGCCTATTGTGTGTATAAACGTATATACAAATCCGGAGCGGAATCCGAGAACCATTGCTGCGACAAGAATAGCGATTACAATAATATCAAAAATCATAGATATTACCCCCTGTTTTCTCATATATATTACTGTAAAAAAGGAAAAAAATCAAGACCGCAGGAGGGAAGATATGGATTACGAGAGGTACGACAGGTTTTTTATAATCATGGAAGGGCAGAGTGAGGCGTTTGCAATGCGTGCAGGCGAAGCTGCAAAGGGACATATAAAAATAGAAACAGGCAATAACCGCGGGGCGATGCGTATCGGTGTGCAGAATGTAAAGTATTATGAAAAGAGCGAATATGTATATAAGCTAATTTTTTTCGGTACTGTGCGTGAAAAAATGATATATTCGATAATCGGTACTGTTAACGTAAACAGAATGGGAAGCGGAGAGACGTATTTTCGTTTTGATCCTGTGAATATGGATAAAAACGGCCACAGCCTTGCTGATTTTTCACATGCGATAGTAGCCGCTGTATCGGTGAGTGATGAAAAAGAGCCGCTGCATCCGGTGCTTAAAGGAATGCTTGATATGCCTCCCTACGGAGAAGAGAAAGATGAGCAGAAAATAGAAAGTGAAAGCGGATCGGGGCACGATGAAACGGAGCAGACTGCAGCGCAAGAGACGGATAATACAGGCGCGGAAAGCGCAGAGAATACTGCAGACTCCGTACAGACCGACGACGCACCAATGTGCTACAATTCCTACTACAATAAGTATATTGCGGCCCAATGTTTCAGAATGGACAGGGATAAGAACGTATATGACCGTGTAATGCCGTTTAAGGACGATGTTACGGGAGCGGAATGGACAAAAGTTACGGATGATATAACAGTTCCTATGGTATCTCCCGGAGCACAGATGCTGGCCGCAAAATACAAGCACTATATCTTTGGAAAGAGTGAAAAATATTATTATTTAGGAGTACCCGGAAGATTCCTCCGTGAAGAGCAGCCGGAAGAAGGCGCATCGGGATTTATTTTGTGGCAGCCCATCCTTGGAGCAGAAGATTACAAGGCAACAGAAGAAACTACTCCTGTTGAGGTGAGAAAAATGGCATATGGATACTGGATAGTGGCTGTAGATATAAAAAACGGCGATATTCTTGAAGCATAAATAAAGCGGGGAACAAGATGTTTTTTGCAGTGTATTCTATTTATGTAAAAATGATTGAAAAAGAAGCAAATTTGTGGTAACATTATAAGACATATGAAGAATTTTATGATTGAAGCTTTAGCCGAAGCCAAAAAGGCGGCGGCTCTCGGAGAAGTTCCTGTCGGAGCAGTGGTTGTAAAAGACGGCCAAATCGTTGGACGAGGACATAATATGACAGAAACAGCAAAAGATCCGACCGCACACGCTGAAATGATAGCCATAAGAGAAGCGGCAGAAAATATCGGCGGTTGGCGGCTTATCGGATGCAGTATGTACGTAACATGTGAACCGTGTGCTATGTGTGCGGGTGCTATGATATGGGCAAGAATAGAGAAACTGTATATAGGTACGCTTGATCCCAAAGGAGGAGCCTGCGGCTCAGTATTTAATATTCCGGAAGAAAAGCGTCTCAATCATCAGATTGAAATAGAGAGCGGCATTATGCAGGAAGAGTGCGCTGTCATAATGAAAGACTTTTTTAAAAAACTTAGGACGAAGAAATCGGAGGAACGAATATCATGAAAAAAACGGGCGTAATTTTAAGCCTAACAATTTTAATAGTATTGTGTGCGGCATCATTTTGTTTTGCGGAACCTCTGAAGTTAGAAGATACATATCCGAGAGACGGCTATGGAAATGCGGCTATAGATAATTTCGGAATAAAATTGTATTTCAATCAGGATGTAATAAATAAAGAAAATGAAGAAGCAAACAAGAAATGCTTTGTTGTAAAAGATGACAAAGGTAAAAAAGTGCCTACTATGGTCATTTACTCCGATAAAGAAGAAGGCATGCTGATGGTACTTGCCGATATGACAAGCAAGGATCTTAAGATAAAACAGGATTGTGAATATACGCTTACTGTTTCGGGAGACTTTACTGCGGCCAGCGGGGAAACGCTCGGCGAAGATGTGAACATTAAAATAAAAACTTTAAATCAGGCCAAAGCATCAAAGATAAATGTCATAATGATGGTCGTTATGATGGTGGGAATGATTTTCTTTGGTAGACAGACGGACAAGAAACAGGAAGAAAAGAAACAGGCAGATGAAAAAGTAAATCCTTATAAAGTAGCTAAGGAAACCGGAAAATCCGTGGAAGAAATAGTAGAGGCGGAGAATAAAAAGAAAGAAAAGAAAGCTGCTGCTGAGGCTAAAAAAGCCAAAAAAGAAGCTGAATATGAGGATGATGACGATGAAGAGGAAGAAATTCAGGAAAATCCTTATGCAAAGCATGTAAAACAACGTGCGCGTGCGGTAAGACCGAGCGAAAACTCTTATGTAGCCAAGAGAGATGCCGACAGAAAGAGAAAAGAAGCGGCTATGCGTTCAAGAGGTACAACACATCCTAAAAAATCCGGCGGTAAGAAGAAAAAGAAGTAAAAAGTAAAGGCGTGCCGTAAAGGTACGCCTTTTAATACGGTGATATATGAAAAAAATAAATATAAAATCATATGCAAAAATAAATCTTTCGCTTGATGTTCTCGGACTGACAAAGGACGGATTTCATAATGTATCTATGGTAATGCAGCAAATAGAGCTTCATGATGAAGTGCTTGTACGCTTTATATCGCGCGGTGAACTTGAAAATGCGGGAGAGGCGTACTTGCTTTCGGATAGCAAATGCAAGAGTATGAACAACATTTTTGTGGAGCTTTCTTTAAATAAGCCGTATTTGCCTCGAGACGAAAGAAATATTGCATACAGGGCCGCACAGCTTATGGCTGAGCGTTACGGTGGACGCACAGACCTTTGCGGAGGTAAGATAAGAATAGATATAAAGAAGAATATTCCTGTGGGCGCAGGGCTGGCAGGAGGAAGCGGAAATGGCGCCGCTGTTCTTCATGCACTTAATAAATTATGGAAGCTGAAGCTTTCGGTAGAGGAACTTATGAAAATTGGAGAGGAGCTTGGTTCGGATGTTCCTTTTTGTGTTATGGGACAAGCGCGTGCAAATCGCAGCCTTAACTCTCATATAAGGCAGGACAAAATGGCTTGCTGTGCAGCGCTGGCGGAAGGTACCGGCACCCGTCTTGAACCGGCGGCGGCGCTAAAGAGTGAAATTGTGCTTGTAAAGCCTATGTTCGGCGTGTCCACGCGCGAAGTGTACAAGATGATTGATGATGAAATAAAATTTGCAGAGCGGAGAGACGAACTTAAAAGGCCCAATAACGGTGAGCTTGTGCTGGCACTCGTAAACGGCAACAGAAGAAAAATAACAGATAATATGATAAATATCCTTGAGCTGTATACACTTAAAGCGTATCCGGAAGTTAAGAAAATAAAAGATATAATGCTTGCGGAAACGTCTCCTGCAGTTGTATTGATGAGCGGCAGCGGCCCTACCGTATATGGGGTGTATTTTGACAAAAGCAAAGCCGATGAGGCTTATCGCCTTATGAAGCCTCTTTCTAAAGAAGTATATTTGACGCGTACTATGCGCTGATGTCTGTGTTTTTATGCCTGAAATGTGCTGAATTTTTTAGTTGCAGCGAGGTATTTTGAGAGTATGCCGATGTTTGCATAGTACATAGATTTTTTATCGTCTTTACGCATCTGCACAAGATCTGCCTGTACAAGCTTTTTAATGTGCTGGGATATTGTTGCCTGCGAGTAATCAAATGCCGCTACGACATCTTTGTTGCAGACAGGCTGCCTTTCTTTGTTGCACTGCATTATGTATTGGTATATTTTTATTCTTGCGGGATGAGCGAGAGCGTCGGAAACCTGTGCTACAAGTATTATTTCATCTTCCTGCATTAAATCGTTATCTTTTCTGAGTCTCATTGTGTAACCATTTATCCTTTCAAAATACAAAGTAATATATATCGCCTATTTACAATACACTATTTTGAGGGAAAAATCAAGAAATATATTGAAAGAAGTTATAACGCTTGCTATAATAAGCTGTGGCTAACTATAAAATCAATATATAGTTAAGAGGGAAAAAGAATGGCTAAGACATTAAAGGAACTTGCAATAGGAAAAACGGCGACTGTCACCGAAGTCGGAAGTGAAGGTGCATTGAGGCAGCATCTTCTTGATATGGGAATTATACCGGGTGCAGATGTTACGATGATTAAGCTTGCACCGATGGGAGATCCGATGGAAGTGCGGGTACACGGCTATGAGCTTACGCTCAGGCTTGCTGATGCTGAAAAAATACTTATTGACGATATAAGAGAAGAAAGTAAAAAAACTTTTGAGGAATTTATCAAAGAGCAAGCTGAAATACGCAGAGATGAGGAGAAGAAAAAACAAAAAATAAAGGAACATCCGGGTCTTGGTGAAGGCGGAAGATATCATATAAAAGAAAATGAAAATCCGCTGCCCGACGGAACAGTACTTACCTTTGCGCTTGCAGGGAACCAGAACTGCGGCAAGACTACACTTTTTAATCAGCTTACGGGTTCAAACCAGCATGTCGGGAATTTTCCGGGAGTGACTGTGGACAGAAAAGACGGCCCGATAAAAAAGCATCCGCAAACTCTTGTGACTGATTTACCGGGAATATACTCAATGTCACCTTACAGCAGTGAGGAAATTGTAACAAGAGAATTTCTGCTTGAAGAAAAGCCTAAAGGCATTATAAATATAGTAGATGCATCGAATATTGAGAGGAATTTGTATCTCACAATGCAGCTCATAGAGCTTAATGTGCCTATGGTGCTTGCACTCAATATGATGGACGAGGTACGTGAAAACGGCGGCGCGGTCCTTGTGAATGAAATGGAAGAAATGCTCGGAATTCCTGTTGTTCCTATTTCTGCCGCGAAGAATGAAGGAATAGATGAACTTGTGGATCATGTGCTGCATGTAGCGCGCTATCAGGAAAGACCGCAGATTTTTGATCTCTGCAGTGAAGAGGATGCGGGCGGTGCGATACACAGGTGTTTGCATGGCATTATGCATTTGATAGAAGATCATGCAAAGAAGGCCGGCATACCGGTCCGTTTTGCGGCAAGCAAAATTGCAGAAGGTGACAGCATTATTGCAGAAAGCCTCGGACTTTCGCAGAACGAAAAGGAAATGCTTGAACATATTATACTGCAGATGGAAGAAGAAAGCGGCCTTGACAGGGCAGCGGCCATAGCTTCTATGAGATTTGATTTCATACAAAAAGTATGCGGGGCTACTGTTATAAAGCCGCATGAAAGCAAGGAACATCTTAGAAGCCGCAGAATAGATAGCATACTTACGGGCAAGTATACAGCGATTCCGGCATTTGCGGCAATAATGGGAACGGTATTCTGGCTCACTTTCAATGTAATAGGAGCATATCTCCAGGGCCTTATGGATGATGGTATCTCAGTGCTGACGGAAATGGTTTCTTCGGCTATGATTTCTGCGGGCGTAAACAGTGTGCTTTATTCACTGGTTATAGACGGGATTTTCAGCGGAGTGGGGAGCGTATTGAGCTTTCTGCCGATTATAGTAACGCTGTTTTTCTTTCTTTCGATGCTTGAAGACAGTGGATATATGGCAAGGGTAGCATTTGTGATGGACAAACTTCTCCGTAAAATAGGACTTTCGGGGCGAAGCATAGTGCCTATGCTTATCGGTTTTGGCTGTACGGTACCGGGCGTAATGGCTTCAAGGACACTGCCGTCGGAACGGGACAGAAAGATGACAATACTGCTTACGCCGTTTATGAGCTGTTCGGCGAAGCTTCCTATATACGGATTTTTTACCGAGGCGTTTTTTCCGGGTCATGGAGCGGTTATTATGATAGGACTTTATTTTCTTGGAATAATCGCCGGAATTTTGACAGCGCTGGTACTCAAGGGAACAAAGTTTCAAGGTGCGCCTGTGCCGTTTGTTATGGAACTTCCGAATTACAGAATGCCGGGAGCGAAAAATGTAGCGCAGCTTCTTTGGGATAAAGCAAAAGATTTTCTTGAAAGAGCGTTTACGGTAATTTTCATAGCTACTATTGTAATTTGGTTCCTTCAGAGTTTTGATACTCATCTTAATATGGTAGCGGATTCGGAAAATAGTCTGCTTGCAATGATAGCAGGATTTATCGCACCTGTTCTCAAGCCGATAGGACTCGGTGACTGGAGAATTTCGACTGCGCTTATAAGCGGTTTTATGGCAAAGGAGAGTGTTGTTGCCACATTATCGGTATTGTTTGGAAGCACGGACAATCTTCTTGCTGTAGTGACTCCGCTTGCAGCGGCTTCGCTTCTCGTTTTCTGTCTGCTTTATACACCGTGTGTGGCGGCAGTGTCATCGATAAAGAGGGAGCTTGGAGCAAAGTGGGCGGTATATATTGTAATTGCACAGTGTGCAATTGCTTGGCTGGCGTCATTTCTTGTGTATAGCATAGGAGTCATTTTGCTGTAGCATACGGACTGTGAAAATAGGTGTTTATATTATTTGCGGCAAGGGTTTTTGATATGAATACAGAAATACTGCAATATTTTATAGTGTGTGCGCTTGTATTTTTGGCGGGTTTTGTGGATTCGGTTGCGGGAGGCGGAGGACTTATATCACTTCCCGCTTATATGATTGCCGGTCTTCCCGTACATTCTGCGATAGGCACAAACAAAGTCAGTTCGGCAATGGGAACGACAGTGACGGTTTGCCGCTATTCAAAGAGCGGATATATAGACTGGAAACAAGGCACAGGATGTGCAGTATTTGCACTTGCGGGTTCGGCAATTGGCGCGCGTACGGCGCTCCTCATAGATGATAAAGTTTTTAAAATTATTATGTTGTTTGTACTGCCGCTTACCGCGCTTTATATAATGCGCGGACACACCTTTTCGGAAAGCACCGAGCCGTACAACTTTGGAAAAACATTTGCTGTTGGGAGTACAGCAGCGTTTGTGATAGGTATTTATGATGGATTTTACGGTCCGGGCACAGGGACTTTTCTGATACTTGTACTTTCGGGCGTAGCTCATATGAAACTGGAAGAGGCAAACGGTATTGCAAAGGTAATAAATCTGGCGACGAATATCGCGGCGCTTCTGGTATATCTTAGAAGTGGTAAAGTGGCTATGGCTCTGGGTTTAGCCGCGGGAGTGTTCAGTATTCTGGGCAACTATATCGGCACTGCGGCTTTTGTCCGCGGCGGTGCTAAAATTGTAAAACCGATAATGATTACAGTGATAGCAATATTTTTTGCAAAAGTGCTATTTGAAATTTTTTAATATAATGTAAATAAATACTTGTAAAAATATGTAAAAGAGATTATAATGCTGTATAAGGCAGATGCATTTGCCCGTTATGCAGCATTTTTGTTTTTTATTAAAGATATAAGTAATAAAAACAGTTTTTTGAAAGGCGGAGAGAAAATGGACATTTATATAAATAACTTAGAGAAGATGTTGGACGAATTAAAACATTTAAAAAGTGAATACGACAAAGAATTGTCACATAGTCCGCAGGGCAGTCTGCACCGCATAGTACGGACGACTGAGGCAGATAAAGGTGTAATTGTAACTTACATATGGGCTGTAAAAACAGAGGAAGGAAAAATCCTTAGAAGGGGAGTAACTAAAGATACGGTATTTATCCGCAGAATGGCACGTAAAGCATATTTGAAAAAAGCACTTCGGATTATAGAAAGAGATATAGAAGTCGTAGAACGGGCAGTCAGACGATTTAGACCGCTATCATCAAATGAT
>JAAWDW010000010.1 GCA_022793975.1 Bacillota bacterium | reverse complement strand
GGGAGATCTGTATCCGTGCCATCAGTTTGTAGGTGAAGAAGATTTTAAGCTGGGTGATATATGGAACGGAGTAAGCAATGATAAAATACAGCAGGAATTTGCAGAGTGCAATGTTTATGCGCGGGAAGAGTGTCGAGACTGCTGGGCAAGGCTCTACTGCTCAGGAGGCTGTGCGGCCAATGCATATCATTCAACAGGCTCGGTTAAAGGTGTTTATAAGAATGGCTGCGAGTTGTTTAAAAAGAGAATGGAATGTGCTGTGATGGTGGCTGTAGCCAGAATGCTTGCGGAAAGATAAAAGGTTAAAGTAAAAGCGGTCTGCCGATATTTCGACTGACCGCTTTTTGCACATTTCAATGTTTTTTTATTTAATATTTTCTTTTCTCATTTTAACGTGCTTATGGCGGATCTGAGTATAAACGATAAGCAGTATGATATAGATGCCGCAGCCAATGAGCGAAGGGGTGTTAAGATCTGCAAAGTTTACATATGATGAAGCCAGTGTCAGCAGTGCCATAAAGATCATCACTGCACGGAGCGAAGTATCGCTCATATGAAAACGCGAATTTTTCCATTCTTCGGGTACCATTTTAGGAAGATTCCAGCAGGCAGCCAGAATGAGAAATGTAGAGAGCATATCTGTACCCACGCCCATATTGGAGATAGTTGTCAAATCCATACCCGTTATTATAGGAAATGCGCCCATAATGAAAAAAACTCCAAGCAGTATAACGGGAACACCGTACTTGTTTTCATTTGCACATTTTTCCGGAAGCCATCCGTCTCTTGCGGCTGACTGAAGACCTCGGTGTACCCAGGACAACGTGCCGTTTAAAGTAGTCAAAAGCGCAAACATAGCGCCGCCGATGATGAAGAAATAGTAGAGAGCCGGCGGAAAAATTTCTTTGGCGACAAGTGTAAGATTCTCAAAAGCCACGGTTTCGATAGGAAGCACACCTGATGCGACTATTCCTACAAATGCATAAAATACGGCGACTATTGATGTAGCCAGTATTATGACTTTTGGAATAGTACTGCTAGGATTTTCGATGTCATCGCCGTTTTCAGCAACAAAATGTGCACCGCCGCAGGCAAAAGACAGAAGCACTACACCGGTAAAGAAACTTTGAGCGCCGTTTGGCATAACATTTGCGATAGTCGGTGTAAGTTCGGACCATTCTACTTTTGGAAGTCCGAAGCCGATGAAAAGAGCCAGACTTGCTAGCAGAAAAATTATCATAAATTTTTGTACTTTGGCGCTTGTGTGAAGTCCGATTACGTTGATTGCAGTACATACAACAAGCGCAGTCAGTGCTACTATTTTTTCACTTGCACCGGGAACAACTGCGCAGAAATAACCTGCAAAGCCTTTTGCAAAGGTAGCGATCAGCACTTGGCTCAATATAAACATACCGATGAACAGGAAAGCAGCCCGATCGCCCACAAGGCGTTTAACGGAATTGTAGCCGACTCCTGAAGCCGGGATTGTTGATGAAAGCAGTATAAACGGGATTGCAAGAAGTATGGTAAGAACAGCGCCTGTTATGAAAGCAAACGGTGTACCGTGTCCTGTCATACCGACTACTATACCGGTGAGGACCATAACTCCTGAGCCGATGACCTGCCCGATTGCAAGCCCCATACAATCCCAGAATTTAATTTTTTTATGTGTGGGTATATTACTCATATATTCTCTCCTTATTGACGGTGTGATTTACAGGCAGGCAAGCATATCGTTATATACTTCGGTAAGAAGTGTAATTTCGCCGCTCGCTTTTTTTGCTTCGTATTCTGCATTGTCATACTGACCGGGAATTCTTACGCCTTTTGAACCGGGTGCGGGCTTTGCATCCCGGAGTTCTTCCATATAAGCATTCATATTGCGTGCAAATGTTTCGGCACTTATAAATAAATCAGGCTTAAAAGCGATTATAAGAGTGCCGTCTGTTCCGTCAGGAATAGCTTTACCGTTTCCGCTCTGTGCGCCGACAAAGAGACCGGCAAGAATTTCCGAGGCAAGACCGAGAGAATATCCTTTGTGACCTGCAAGCGGCAGCTGCACACCGCCTCTTTCGATCATATCGAGAGGGTCTGTTGTCGGATAGCCGTCTTTGTCGAGTATAACATTTTCCGGAGCCTGTTCTCCTGATTTTGCGAGAATTGCCAGTTTGCCGTAGCTGATGCCGGCGGTAGAGACATCGCAGACAAAAGGAGATTCTTCTGCGGGAACTGCAAATGAAATCGGATTGGTGCCTATATGCGGCTCCATACTTCCGTAAGGAACAACAGATGCCGAAGCTCTGCAGAACATAATACCGATAAGGCCGTTTCTTGCAAGATAACGCGTATAATAACCGAGAGCTCCTGTTGTTTCACCGACATAGTTATGTACCCCGGCGATAATTATGTTTTTCGTTTTTCCAAGTGCCGCTACACTGTCACAGGCTTTTCTTACGGCCACGAAACTGAGATTTTCCTGTCCGTCAACAGAAATGATGTTATCATTTATATCAATTTTAACATCGGTTCTTTGACGGCGATTTTTGCTGTAACGTGCAATTGCGGGAATGCGGTAAAATCCATGTGAGGATTTGCCCATATATTCGTCTTCGAGCAGATTTTCAAAAACGAGTACTGCATTTTCTTCGGTTTCTCCCGCAGATGTGAGAATGCGGATTGTCAAATCCCGAAGCTCACTTATTTTGACTGTTTTATACATAGTGATATTCCTTTCCTTTATTTAACCAGGCATTTTGCCGGTAAGCGGTCCGGCATATTTAAAAACCCGCGGAGGTTTTTAAACACAGTTTATGTCCGCGGGTCAGTCAAGTTTTAATGAGTACTTAATTTACTGAAGTGTTTTTCCGCCATCGCATACGAAGTTTGCCCCGTTGACATATCTTGCTTCGTCGGAAAGAAGGAAGCATGCAACTTCAGATACTTCTTCCGGAGTGCTCGGTCTGTCCATAGTACCGTTGTTGAGAGCACTTTTGTCCTGCGCAGCCCCTGCATCCGAATACTGTGAGAGGATGCCGTCAAGCATATCTGTGTCTACCCAGCCCGGAGAGTAGCAGTTTACTCTGATTCCCGTTCTGCCGTTTTCGCCGGCAGCATTCATAGTCAGACCAAGTACGGCAAATTTGCTTGAGCCGTATCCGATCTCAAGATCATATCCTCTCATACCTGAGCATGAGCAAGTGTTTACGATAGCGCCTTTTCCGTGCTTTTTCATTACAGGAATGCAGTATTTCATCATGAGGAAAGTGCCGAATACATTGATTTCATATACTCTCTTAAAGTCTTCGAATGAATAATCCTCGGCAGGTGCGCTTGGTCCTGAGATACCGGCGATATTTGCGAGCAAGTCAATTTTACCAAAACGCTTTTCTACTTCCGCCACAAGTGTCTTTACATCTTCTTCACTGCTTACATCAGCGCTTATTGCACATGCGTGGTCTTTTCCGATTTCATCAACAACATTCTGAAGCTTGTCTGCTCTTCTGCCGACGATAACTACCATTTCTGCGCCTTCAGCGGCAAGCTGTTTTGCTATTGCTTTGCCTATACCTGTGCCGCCGCCTGTTACGATGGCGATCTGTCCGTCAAATCTGTTCTTATTCATTTATAACCCTCCTATTTTATGGAATAAAATATTAGAAATATTTTGAAAAGTGTTGCTCGTTAAATTATACACAATCGCTATATGATTGTCAAATAAATGAGAAAAGCTGCGCACATAGCACAGCTTTATTTTTTAATGATTTAATATTGATTTTTACTATAATTTAATTATTTCTTTTCCGTGCTCATTGTTGATAATCTGGCCTATAGCGCTGTAAACAGCGGTAGCTCCGCAGAGTATTCCTTCATATCCCGCAATGAGTGTAATCGTGTGATTTTCTGTAAAGTCACCGATCGCAAGAAGCAGGAATAAAACAGTCAGAGTTCCGAATACCAATTTTGTAATTGTGTTATGTTTGAGAGCTCCCGTGAACATACCTCCCGTAAATACTGCCCAAAGCAGAAGGTATGCGCCCATCGAAAAACTATCTGCAGGATTTGATGCGGGCAGAATCCAGATGATTACAAGCGACCACCAAAAGCATCCGTACGCGGTGAAAGCAGTGCCCCCAAACGTATTGCCGTTTTTAAACTCAAGGATTCCGGCGATAATCTGAGCCAAGCCTCCGAGCGCTATGCCCATAGCAACTATTACTATCGAAAGCGGCATAATCTCGGCATTGTGAAGATTTAGAAGTATCGTTGTCATGCCGAATCCGAGAAGTCCTAGAGGTCCGGGATTTGCGTGTGTTTTAGTTGTTTCCATATTGTTGTTACCATTCCTTTCAAGGCGTTATAATATCAACATCATATCATAGGGAGAAAACCATAGCAAGCAAAATATTTTTATCAAAGTGAAAGAAGAAATAGCAGCAATTAACGCAGGTGTTTACCGAGCAGATCTATAAATGTGTTAAGGTACTCCGTGCTGGGAAATACTGCGCGGGCATTATCCGCACGGCCGCCTCCTTTGCCGTTGTATATATGCGCGTTTTCTTTTATGAGGCGGCCGCAGTCAAAGTGCTTGCCGTCGGAAAACAGCATTACTGTGTTTGTATTCAAGTCCGCCGCTATGAGCAGCTTTTCAATGCTGCCGATAAAAGGCTTACCTATGTGCATAAGATCATCGGGTTTCATATCGCTGTATCTGCGGATAATAAGAGGTGATTCAATGCTGCCGGCGGCAGAAGGGGCTGATGAAATGAGAGAGAGTTCTTTTTTTATGTCTTCAATGCGGCTGTCAATTACGATTTTTCTCATAGCACCGAGCTCAAACCGCAGTGATTTTGTCTTTTCCTCCGCAATCGCTATTTTATTTTCAAGGTCATCAATTCCCGCACTGTATTTGCTGCTTACTGCGGTGATGATATCATGTTTTTTTTCATAATCCAGGTATGCGCGTCTGCCTGCTTCGCAATATACACGGAACATTCCTTTATTCGGTTCTACTTTCCATATTTTAATAAGACCGATCTGCCCTGCGCTTGAAGGGTGAGTACCGCAGCAGGCAACGCAGTCAGATGCGTTTTCGGGATTGCCGACACATACGATTGTAATATCTTCGTCTATTGCAAGAGCTTTGCGTAGCGGTAGTTTTGCGGCTTCTTCACGTGTTTGAAAACGACGCGTTACAACAGGCTCATTGTTCCAGATAACTTCATTTGCCGCCAGTTCGGCTTGTTTTGCCATATCCCAGGTGAGAACTTTAAAATCCGGATTTTCTTCGAGACTTATATCTATTGTCATATAATCATCGCCCATATGAAAGCCGCGGTTAACCCCGCCAAACTCACGGTAAAACATACCTGAAAGAATGTGCTCTCCGCAGTGACGCTGCATATTATCAAAACGATGCGCCCAGTCAATTTGAAGGAGCACGCAGGTTCCGGGTGTAAGCTGCGACAGGCTTTGTGCGATACTTTCGGATTCACTTGTATTTTCACGGTCACTTGTTCGGTATAGTACAGATTCTGTGTTTTGATATTTTATTACTTTATGCAGGATACGGCTTTCACTTTCAAATACATCAGTGATTTCAAAGCGGGTAGCGGATACTGTGTTTTTCATACTTTCGGAGTCATTTGCACCTGCGGTTTCTTCACCGATTATGCATATATGACCTTTATCACATGATTGGCCTCCGCCCGTTGGAAAGAAGATTGTCTTGTCAAATTCAAGGAGAACTGCATCGTCTTTATATTCGCAGGAGATGATTTCGGCACGGCATTCTTTCATATAAACATCTTTTTGATATAATCTTTCGGTTTTCATAAGTTTTTACATTCCTTTTTAAATAAATATAATCACTATTTAATTATATCACATAATCATTTCTTCAGGTAAACTGTATGAAATGAATTTTTTTGTTGTCCAAAATTTTATATTTGTGGTATAATCACTTAAGAAAATAACTAATTTGCTGCTCATAGGACAAAACCGCGCCGCATAAACATAAATGAAAATAATATATGAAAGGCGCGGAAAATGAAAGTCATATCGGTAAAACAAAAATTAAGGGTGCTGCTCTGCCTGATTTGTATAATGATTGTCACGGCATCTGTACCGACAGGGAGCAGTATTTTTACGGGAGTCAGCAAGCTGATAAAAAAGGAAGCCGGGCAAGTTATAGTGATAGATCCGGGTCACGGAGGAATGGACGGCGGTGCGGAAAGCAGTACAGGCATATGCGAAAAAGATATAAATCTCGCCATAGCCGTCCGTATAAAAGAACTTGCCGAAAAAGACGGATATAAAGTAATTATGACACGTGATGATGACAGACTGCTGGGAGATACAGAGAGCGGCAGCATAAGGAGTCGCAAGACGGCGGATCTTATAGAACGCAAACGTATAATAGATGAATCGGGCGCCGATATTGCCGTAAGTATACATTTAAACAGTTTTAAGGAAGACAGGAGCGTACATGGAGCGCAGGTATTTTATCCGAAGGGAAGCGAAGATGAGAAAGTGATAGCGGACAGCAAAGTTCTTGCGGAATCTGTGTACGAAAAGATGTCGAAAGGTATTAATGACGGAACAAACAGACCGGTGCTTGCCAAAGGAGATGTAAGGATTCTTAAAAATGTAAGTGTGCCGACTATAATAGTCGAGTGTGGTTTTTTGTCGAACAATAAAGAGGCAGAATTGCTCGAAAGTACGGAATATCAGGAGAAACTGGCCCGGTTTATATATGAAGGAATTTCAAACGGAAAAGAGTTTAAATAAAACTTGAAAATCTGTGGAAAACACTTTTTACAGTAAATTACAAAACACCTAAACCCATTGTAAAATGGGCGTTTAACAGGAAAAAAGTTATCCACAGGCATTGGTGGATAATTTCGTATACAATTTTTAAAAACTTGTGGAAAAATCCAGAAATCCGCAAAAATCAATGTCTTTAACTATGTTGAAAAGTGTTTGCGGAGTGAAGAACGGAAGTTTACATAATATGGAGGAGAAAATGATCAAGGAGAATATTGACTGGAAGGAAGATTTACCCGTAAAAGCTCTTGTGGCAGATGTGAAAGAATGGCCTCTGCATTTTCACAAGGATATGGAAATTATATATGTACTCGAAGGCAGTATCACCTTAAAAAGCGGCGGGTATGTTTATAAACTTTCAAACGGTGATGTTTTTATTGTAAACTCCAATGAGATACACAGTATAGAAGGCGGTGCCGAAAACAATATGGTGATGTGCGCTCATATCAATAGAGACTATTTTATGCGGTATTACCCCGAACTTGAAAACCGCGCTTTTTTTATCGGAGCCAAAGTGCAGCACAGTGCCGAAACGGAAATCTTAAGAGAAAGTATAAACCGCTGCATGCTTGAGATTATGGAAAAGGGCCGGCATTATAAAGAAAAAGTTGTGGAAACGGCACACAATACAGTGGCGCATATGCTTTCAAGTTTTAGTTATGCGCTTGCCGAAGATGAGCAGCAGGAAAAGGGCGGCAGCAAGATACTTACGAGAAGACTTGCGAGGATTATGAATTATATATGCGGAAATTACAATCGTAAGCTTACGCTGCAGGAAATTGCAGAGCATGAAGATTTGAGCATATATTATTTGTCACATATAATTAAAGAATATACGACGATGTCGTTTCAGGATTTTCTTAATTATTTGCGGGCTTATGAGTCGGTTGCTCTTCTCAAAAACACCAATAAAAAGGTATCGGTTATTTCCGAGGAAATGGGTTTTTCTGCAGTCCGCTATTATATTAAGCATTTTGAAATAAGCTATGGCATTACTCCGCAGGAATATCGGAGTCGATATAAAGAAGGAACTCTGCAAAGCTGCGTAATGGGGCGTGGATATACATATTCGAGAAGTGCGCCGGAAAATATTAAAAGAGTACTGAAATCTTATGCGGATGACGCAGGCAGTGAAATGTTTTTCAGCGATACAAAGGAGCCTGTTATTATTGAAGCGGACATAAGTACTGCAAGTGCGGCGACGGAAAAAGAGAATCTGTTTCCGGGAAGACTTTTCGGAACGGAAACTATGAAATTGCTTGCAAGACCTTATAATATTATAAAAAGCTTTCGTGAAAAAGTTCTTGGCAGCGGAATAAATTATATTGTTTCCGCTGCGCAGACAGACACGGGTGAAGCCGAGAGCGTGAGCATACTTGTTTACAATCTGAATGAAGAAATATGCGGTGAACTTAGGCGAGCATCGTTTGATAAAGCGGCAATATTAAAATGCCTGGAAAATGTAGAAATAAATACGGATTTTCTTGTAAAACTTACAGGTCTTAAAGGTGATTATACTGTAAACAGATATAAAATGAGCCGTGAAAATACAATAACGACTTATGAGGACGCTATAAACAAGCAGAATTTTATAGGTCGCCGGCAGATGATATTAAATAATTGGCGTACATTTCCGAGTATAGATTCGCGCCGTATAAGCGTGAAGACAACGCTTAACATCATAAGCAGACTGTCAGGTTTTTCTGCGGAACTGATACTTATAGACCGTGCGGAAAATGCAGAATAAAGTACGCAACAAATAAAGAGACGGCGATTTAATTATCGTCGTCTCTTATAAATTCCAAAAAATCATTGAAGTCGTAAAAATCGCTTTGTATGAAATCATATAGAATAGGTTCTTTAAATTCATATTTGGCGATAGGAAAAGCTCCGCCGGCAATCGGACTTTTTCTTATGCTGCTTTCCAGCGTATGGATACCGTGGAGACTGTATGAAACTGCAAGAAGCTGTCCCGATTCAGAAATATATATGAGACCGCTTACATCTTCGCTAAGCATAAAAATTCTGCTCTTTACATGATTATTATGTTTGTTAAACATCATATACATCTTGCCGTTGTCGTATGAAGACGACATAGCTTCGTCTATAAGGCTGCCGCATCTCATTTCGAATTCGGAGGCGTCAAAAAGAAGCGTGTATATGGTCATAAATTCAGGTCTTGCAAGCTGCATAGCAGCTTCGGCCGGAGTTACTTTAAAAGCGTTTACTCGCTGAAAGTCGACGACTGTTCCGCGTCCGTCAACTTCAATTTTCGAAATAGCTATCATATATGAACTGTCAAGTTCAATAAGGGATTCCGTTATATATGTTCCCGGATTTTCCGATGTGATATCGGCGTCTATTGTATTTTTACAGAGCGCAGCCGCGGAAATGTCGCTGTACAGATCAAGATTTACGTCCTGTGAAGAAATAAAACGTGCCGCAATCATATCTTTTCCGAACATTCTCATAAGAAAGTAATGTATGAGCTGGTAATCGTTTTCGATTGGCGTACATATTTTTTTCATCAGCGCGGTCATTTCACGCTGATCGGGATCGGGATTATTTTCGAGAAGAAATGAATATTCATCGTATTTTCCGGGAAAAGGCTTCTCATATTTTTCGTTGAGTTTTGCAAACTCTGTAAGTATAATCCGACATTCGCGTTCTGTAAGTTCGGATTTTCTGCCTCCGAGGCCGCCCATCAGTGTATTTTCAACTTTGTGTATTTCTTCTGGGTTGTTTCCGTGTACGCTGATGTAATTTTCTATTGCGTATTCTTCTGCATCGAGATAGAAAAATTGATAAAAATCATTCGCAATACCGTTTTTTTCAATTTCCCAGTGTATCGAAAGACCGAGTACACCCATAAGGCGAGTGTCTGTGGAATATGCGCTGCAAAAACTTCTTTTGTCTATATCCGGCGGTAAATCGATGCCGCCGCGTATTACAGTAAATTTTTTATCAGTCAAAATGTCACCTCCGGCTTTTATAATTAGAGTATACCCGAAAAGAAAAAAATTACAAGTATATTCCTGAAAGCAAATAAAAAAACGCGGGAAATACAGCGGAAATCCCGCGTAAATATTGACAACGAATATTATATACATATATAATATATAGGTATGAAAAGTAAATAAACCTTATCAAGAGAGACTGAGGGAATAGGCCCTATGACGTCCGGCAACCGGATATTCGCGTAAGTTACGGATATCAGCGGTGCTAATTCCTACAGAATGTATATTCTGAAAGATGAGGAAAGATAACTTAGAAAATCTATCCCGTCTTTGGGCGTGCGGTTTTACAGATGTTTTATAAGCATCTGTACGGTGACTTTTCCTGTTCCGGCGACCTATTGGCGATTTTTATTTTTTGAAATTTTTATAAAATGCAATTGATTAAAACAAAGGAGAATAGAAAATGAAGAAGCTTTTTACATCTGAATCGGTCACAGAAGGACATCCTGACAAAGTCTGCGATCAGATATCGGACGCAATACTTGATGCAATACTTAAGCAGGATCCGAATGGCAGAGTAGCCGCGGAGACGACTACAAATACGGGTTATGCAATGGTAATGGGAGAAGTTACGACCAGTGCGTCAATAGATATTGCCAAGATTGCCAGAGAAGTGATACTTGACATAGGTTATGATAAAAGTGATTATGGATTTGACGGAAATTCGTGCGCTATTTTTACATCGCTCGATAAACAGTCGGGAGATATTGCTATGGGTGTTGATAAAGCACTTGAATATAAAGAGGGCACGCTTGATGATATGATAGAGACTATCGGTGCGGGGGATCAGGGGATTATGTTTGGTTTTGCCTGCAATGAAACACCGGAACTGATGCCGATGCCGATATCACTTGCGCACAGGCTGGCAAGGCAGCTTGCAAAAGTGAGAAAGGACGGTGTTCTCAAATATCTGCGTCCGGACGGCAAAACCCAGGTT
>JAAWDW010000009.1 GCA_022793975.1 Bacillota bacterium | reverse complement strand
GCCTGATATACATATGATCTGCCCGAAAGAGGATCCCTTATGGCTCCTCCCAGGCAAGTAGCCGCTCCGCCGAAAGGCTCTATTTCCGTCGGATGATTATGCGTTTCGTTTTTAAACATCACTATCCAGTCCTCAGCATTGCCATCAACATCAGCAGTCACTTTAATGCTGCAGGCATTTATTTCTTCAGACTCGTCAAGGTCATCGAGAAGACCGTGCTTCTTCATATATTTAGCACCTATTGATGCAAGATCCATAAGGCATATGTCTTTTTCGCTCTCGCGTCCGCCGTATACGTCGCGGCGCATTTCAAGATATTCATCAAAAGCCTCTTTCACAATATCGCCGTAAGGTCCGTCTTCAAACGTCACATCAGTAATCTTGGTATTAAATGTCGTATGGCGGCAATGATCGGACCAATATGTATCTATTACTTTAAGTTCAGTAACCGTCGGGTTCCTTTTCTCGTCATTTTTAAAATGCTCTCTTACAAAAAGAATATCTTCTCTACTCATAGCAAAGCCCATTTCTTTTCTGTACAAATCGGCCTCATCATCTGTCATATCGCAGAAACCCGCCACCTCAGCGACAGGCGCCGGTGCAGGCATATCCATAGCAAGCGTATCCGGCTTTTCAAGCGATGCTTCACGCGAATCCACCGGGTTTACGATGTAGTTTTTTATAGCGGTAATTTCGCTTTCTTTTACATCACCCACAAGAGCTATAACTCTGGCAAACTTAACAGTTGCTTCTGCACTAGGATCTATAAGTTTAATGCACTGCGCCGCCGAATCCGCTCTCTGATCATACTGACCCGGCAAAAACTCCGTCGCAAAAAAAACAGATACCGGTCCGTCTGGCAACTCTTCGTCGCACACTATATCCACGGCCGGTTCTGCAAATACTGCGCATCTTGCTTTTTCATATGTATCGTCAGATATGCCTTCTACGTCATATCTGTTGATAACGCGCACATCATCAACGCTCGATATGTGAAGATTCTCTCTTATATCGTTCAAAATTCCTTTCGCTTCGATATTAAAACCTTCTTTTTTTTCTACATAAATTCGTCTTACCATCTTTGTACCTTTCTTTCTGAACATTTATAGTGTTTTGCCACGATATTGTTCGTGTTTTCAGGCTGTATTATTATTTTTTCTACTATATAATAGCACAAAGCCCGCACCGTTACAACCGGATACGGACTTTATTTTCATTTTTCTTGTTTATTTACCGAACATTTTGCTGTTAATTCCGTTTAATTATTCGTGTTTGCCTGCCTCTTGACGGCTGCTTATCATTTTGAATGACAATGAAGTCGATTTCCCGTGTTTCTTTATCGGCGCGTACGTTTTTTACGGTCACTTTGCGCCCTATATCATATATACTGCCGGTACGTTTTCCAACGAGCCTCTGTTTATCCTCTTCAAAGAAATAATCATCGTCCGTAAGAGTTTCTATCTTTACAAGACCTCTTATCGTATTCGGAAGTTCCACGTACATACCAAAACTTCTTATACTGCTTACTGTACCGTCTAATGCTTCTCCCAGATGATATTCCATATACTCTGTCTTCTTGAGACTTTCGGCATCCCGCTCAAGATCTACTGCTTTTCTCTCATTTACCGACGACATATCGGCCGCTATTCTCGCTTTTTTTGCAAGCTCCTTAATACGGCTCTGCGAAGGATATCCGTGCAGAGTCTCCTTTATTATTCTGTGAATAATAAGATCGGGATATCTTCTTATAGGCGATGTAAAATGACAGTAATGCTTAAGCGATAGTCCGAAATGCCCCAGACACTGTGTATCATATTCAGCACGCTGCATCGTCCTCAGCATAACAGTGCTCACGGCATTTTCATACGGCTTTCCCCTTACTTCCTTTAATATTCCGGCAAGTAGTTTCGGATGTACACTGTCCGCATTTACTTTAAGATTTATGCCAAACCCCAGCAAAAACTGTCTCAGCTCTTCAAGCTTTTCCGTATCCGGTTTTTCGTGCACTCTGTATACAAAAGGCACCTGCATAAAGCTGAAATGCTTCGCTACCGTTTCGTTTGCCGCAAGCATAAATTCTTCTATCATATTATTGGCAATGCCGCGCTCCGCAGGTTTTACATTTACTGCCGTTCCCTTTTCATCAACCTCTATCTCAGCCTCCGGTATATCAAAATTTATGCTTCCGCGTCCATCTCTTTTCCGTGCCAGAATTTCTGCCAGACTGCGCATATCCATTATTGTTCTGTAAAGATACGGATGAGACTCCTCATATTTTACAACATCACCTTTTATGATCTTTGACACTGCGCCGTAAACAAGCCTTTCCTTGGATCTTATTACACTCTCGTAAATATCATAATCCGTTATAATGCCGTCTTTTGTTATTTCCATATCGACAGAAAGTGTCAGACGGTCTCTGTTTGGCCTCAAACTGCAGATATTGTTTGAAAGTTTTTCCGGAAGCATCGGTACTACCTGATTTACGGGATATATGCTTGTTCCTCTTTTAAGAGCTTCTCTGTCAAGCGCCGAATTTTCCCTCACATAATGACTGACATCGGCAATATGGACACCAAGCAGATAATTTCCGTTCGGCAGCATTTCCACCGAAACAGCATCATCGAAATCCTTGGAATATTCGCCGTCTATCGTAACTATCATTTTATCTCTCAGGTCTCTTCTCTCACCCTCTTTTACGGTAACGCGCGCCCGTATGGAATTTGCCTCTTTCTCTGCTTCCTCAGGAAATTTTTCCGAAAAGCCATGTGCACGGACGAGTGTTTTTATATCTCCGCCCGCTTCTCCCTCCTTGGCAATGATTTCGGTAATTTCACCCTCGGCTTTCTGCCCTTCCAGCGGATACATAAGTATCTTACATACTACCATATCTCCGTCCTCGGCACCGTTTATATTTCGTTTGGATATAAATATATCATCGCGTTTTTTCGGACCTTCCGGTTTTACAAATCCAAAACCATCATATTCATAAAATGTGCCTGCAACTTCTGTTGTACAGCGAGTCACGATTTTTCGAATCCGTGCTTCCGGCCTTGTACCACTCCACATATAGCGCGGCAGCAGTTCCGCCGATACTGCATCTCCATCCATCGCATCCTTCATATCTTTTCCCGCCACAAATATGTCTCTGTCATCTCCGTCCGCGAAAAAGAGTTCTCTATCCTCTTTTATTTCAATAAATCCGAAACCCTTTTCGTATTTGCGTATTACTCCGATTACGACAACAGGTTTTCTACGATTTGTTCTTCTTTTTCTTCTGTTTGATCTGCTCTTACCTTTTGCTGCGTTTTTTCCGCCGCCTTTTTCTTTTTCCATATATTCCTTCTTTCCCGTATTTATCTATATATGTATTATACCACAAATCTCGATACTTGGCGGCTTTGACGCAATGTAATTTGTGGTGTAATAGTTACTTCCTTACGACAACGCCGTATTCAATCGGTTGCGACTATTATACCTTGTACTGACACACCTGCGCAACGCAATTGTTAAAATCTTACTACTATTTGCTGTTATATTATAAACATTCCTGTACTTTATATCTTTTTTATCACTTTAATTAAAAAGATATTCTTTCATCAGCTCTGCTTATTTTCTGCGCTGTACTGCTTCTGCACACCGCAAATACATATTTTCCGTTAGATTTTTTCATTGTAAAAGCGCCTCTTAACGCAAAAGGAGCAGCTTATGCCGCTCCCTGCCCTATCGCTTTTATTGACTTACTAAAGAATATCGTTTTCGAGAGCTCCTTTTGAAGCTACATTCGAATCGTTACGTCCGTTGTTTTTAATACTGCTGTCATTCCAGCTCTTTCCGTTTCCGGGTAATCCGGTGCCGTAATCATTATTTCCGTCAATATCGTCAACGACACGGTCTACACCGTTTGCAATATCGTCAACTCCGTTGTTCAGCATACCTTCGGCATCGTTTCCGTCTCCGTTATCGGCGCAAGCGACAAAAGCAAGCATAGTAACAATCAATAAAAGACAAAGAAAAATTTTTGATTTCATCTCTGAATCTCCTCTCTTTTCTTCGTCTTTAGTATTGACTTTTTTATGATTTATTCACGCGGTAATTTTTTCATTTGTTATCACTGATTATACAATTTATAATAATGAAAAACAGAATGATAAAGAATAAAATATAGCTCTTAAAAATTTTTTAAATTTTTAAAAAACGATAGATTTTTAAATACAGTATAAATCTTAATTTAAAATCTATGCCTTTAAACGCTCCAAGTCGTGTTTAGCAAATTTCTTTGCACAAGTCAAACAATTTTCTATATACTTCTTGTCGCATACTTAAGCCACTCTGTCTCTTCTTTTGTCAGAAGCGGCGATATTTCATCGTAAACACGCGCATGATAACTGTTGAGAACATTCTTCTGTTCTTCACTGAGCATTTCCGGTACCACCGCATCAAGATCATAAGGCACAAGCGTAAGCGTCTCAAAATACAGCATCGGTATCTCAGCTTCACCATCGGATACAATCTTCTCACAGCAAAGCACAAGCGTTTCCAGCCTTATTCCATGGCTGTTTTCAATATAGATACCGGGCTCGTTTGAAGTTATCATTCCCGGCTGCAGTTCCGCACTCTCCTCTATGCTGTCTGCCACCTTGTTTCTTATAGAATTCGGTCCCTCGTGAACATTCAGCATATATCCTATGCCGTGCCCGGTGCCATGATTGTAATCACAGCCTATTGCCCATATCGGCCTTCTTGCTATCGCATCAAGATTGATGCCGCGCGTTCCCTGCGGAAACTCCGTCGCACCAAGGTCCAGATTTCCTTTAAGCACTGCCGTGTAATGCTTCTTTTCAGTATCCGTAAGAGGTCCGAGCGCTATTGTTCTCGTAATATCGGTCGTACCTCCCATGTACGTACCTCCCGTGTCTATGAGTATGAGCCCTTTATCCTCCAAAGTTCTGTTGCTTGCTTCATCTGCTGTATAATGCACAATGGCTGCGCTCGGACCATAAGCCGATATCGTTTCAAAACTCGGCTCTATATAGCCCGCCTGCTCGCCGCGGAATTCCTCTATTTTGGCATCAACATCCATTTCCGTAAGTACGCTTCCGCTTTCTCTGTGTTTAAGAAAATATATAAGCTTTGTAATTGCCGCTCCGTCCTTAATATGAGTTCTTCTCATATTATCTATTTCCGTCTCATTTTTTACTGCCTTCGGCAGAAGCGTAAAGTTCCTGCCGTATCTTATATCCGTATCCGGTGACAAATTTTTTATCAGTTTATAATTTGCCTTGCTCGGATCAGCCCAGACTGTACCTTTTATACCTTTCACATATTCATACACGTCATCATATTCTTTTAAAGTCACACCCGCTTTTGCAAGTTCATCCAAAGCTGCGGCCTCGAACTTTTCCGCATCCGTAAACAGCAGGATTTGTTTTTCCGTTATCACCGCATATGAAAGTACCACGGTATTGCAGTACACATCTCCGCCGCGGAAATTGAGAAGCCAGGCAATATCGTCAAGTGATGTCAATAAAAATACATCCGCATTTTCTTTTTTCATCTGCTCTCTGATCTGCGCTATTTTATCTTCCCTGGAAACTCCTGCAAACTCAAGCGGCAGCAACCAGGCAGGTTTTTTTGAAATCTGCGGTCTGCCGTCCCAAATCATTCCTATAAGATCCTCTTCATACGCTAATCTCACGTTCTTCGCAGCAAGTTCCTTTTTAAGTCTCTCTGCTCCAGAATATACCATTGTGCGCCCGTCAAATCCCAGCACTGCTCCGTCATTAAGCTCGTCAAGCAAAAATTCTTCTATTGTCGGCACGCCCGGATTGCCCATTTTGTAAAGGTCTATTCCGCTTCCGGAAAGTTCCTGCGCCGCCTGTATAAAATAGCGTCCGTCTGTCCAAAGTCCCGCTTTATCTGCAGTAACAACTGCTGTTCCCGCAGAGCCTGTAAAGCCAGATATATATGCTCTGCATTTAAAATAATCGCCCACATATTCCGAGCCGTGAAAATCATCTGTGGGAATAATATAAGCGTCTATATTTTTCTGAGCCATCAGCGCTCTCAATTTTTCTACTCTTTCCTTTATCATAATTATATCCTCCGTGTTATACCGCACCTTAACTGCAACTATTATATCATAACCACTCTCAAAAATAAATTTTAAAATCGTGAGCAATGATAAATACATCTTTTGCAGTAAAATATATCCCGGATAAAATCATAAAAAATACCCTGCCGAAGCTTATGGCTCAGGCAGGGCATTTTGCCGTATCAGATTATTTTGAT
>JAAWDW010000008.1 GCA_022793975.1 Bacillota bacterium | reverse complement strand
ATTACTGCATATATCGCAGGAAACCGCAAGCTTGTTGATTTCAGTTACGACATATTTGACATATGGGATGTCAGAAAACCGCTTGGCCACAGTGAAGAATATTACTACATCGATATTAAAATTGAAGGTATAAATACTCAAATGTCCGCGCATATCGCGATAAAGGGCAAGTCCGAAAAAAATAATTTCTTGGCTGAATGCCACAATGGTTTTATCAGAATTTATGCAAAGTTTCCGCCTATCAGTGAACTTGATGCGATAGTTGTTTGGGGTAAAGGAAATCGCACGGCTATCTGTAGCATTGAAGAGACTGAAGATGTTGTTAACGAATCAAACTGCAAAATGCTCATATTTAATGATATCGAGATAACAGAAGAAATGTGGACAAAATCGAGAGGAATCAGCGGATATAGTTACAGAGCGAGCTTGTCGGGCGACGATTTTCCGGAGATTGATAACAAATGCTATGCCGATGTCGTATTTGATGTGACAAATCAAAGTGCCTTGACAAACCTGGCACCTGTATGCAGAACGAACATAAACGGATCGCTCGATATATTTGCAAAGTCACCGACAGCGGTGATGATTGATACAATCGCTGTGTATAAGGTGGTTTAATATGTCATACATAACAGACGGACGAATAACAAAGAATTTCACTCTCGCCGAAATGACGAACAAACGGGCGGCAGACGCTGTAAAGCTAGTGCTCACGCCAGAGGCAGTTGAACACGCACAGATGATGCAGGAACTCCGTGACTGCTATAGCAAGCCGCTTAATGTATCAAGCTGGTACAGGACAAAGGAGTTCAACAGAAAATGCGGCGGAGCGTCAAACTCCGCTCATCTTGACGGCCGTGCGACAGACATTAATAATATAAATACAAATGACGATGAAGCCGTAAAGCGCTTTGCGCACTGGTGGCAGGCAATCTGTTCTGTGCACGGAAAAATAGGCGGCGTCGAAGTGAATAAATGGGGAATGCACTTCGACAGCCATTCGGATAAATTCGGCTGTAAAGCGTTTAGATATAAAGACAACAGATAGAACGAAAATCAAAGTAAGAAAGGGGCAGATAATTATATGGAAACTCTGATATTTTTGATAACCGCCGTGCTTGGCAGCAACGCTTTTACATATTACGTGCAGTATAGACTTAATAAGAAAAATAAAGAGAGTGAAGACGGAGAACTTCTGCAGAAGACGCTGGCTTCGGTTGCGTACGGTACAATTTCAAACGAGATAGAGAGACTTCTGACAAAGGGATTTGCAACACCCGACGAGCGGCACACTCTCAATATTCTGTTTGATGCATACAAAGCAAACGGCTGGAACGGCGATATGGACGCGAGAATGGAGAAGGTATACAGGATGAGAACAGATAGAGCCGATGAAGCGGAAACAGCAGAATCGGCATGCAAAACGGAGGCGACCGATGAAAGAAAAGTTAGCTAAATTAATAGATGTAAAATCAATAGTGACTCTGGCGGTAACGGCAAATCTTATATTTGTCATTGATTATGTAATGCTTACGGGAGCAACAGTTGACGATAAGGTGTTTCTGCTTTTCAGCAACGTTGTGACGATGATAGTTACATATTTTTTTACAAAGAAGAACACAGAGACTAAAACTGTTGAGTAAATATAGGGCAGGAATTTACCGAATGAGATGTTGGCAAATTTCCTGCCTTTTTTAATTTTTTGAATGTAAATTTATATTAATTTTATATAAATTTACAGAATATATTTCAAAATACTTGAAATATATTCT
This sequence comes from Bacillota bacterium, assembly GCA_022793975.1. Lineage (GTDB taxonomy): Bacteria > Bacillota > Clostridia > Peptostreptococcales > Anaerovoracaceae > QAKD01. Next base: position 4,614 of record JAAWDW010000008.1, on the reverse strand, counting down.
TGTACATGATATAATGCTTTCGAAAAGAGCTGCTTAAGGCATAAAAGACGGATAGCTCCCATAAGGGAGGTGATGAGTATGAACATAGCTGATATAATATCTTTTATGGCATTGATTATTAATGTCGTATATGTAACATACACAGTCACAAAAAAGAAATAAACCGCCCAAGCGTCCAAACTCAGCGGTTTATCACGATTTTTGATTTGAGAGCAGCCGTTTCCGGCAGCTCTTTTCTATTTGTATTATATACAGATTTGCGCGGATTTGCAAGTGCTTTGCTCATTATAGTATGTGCAGAGGGAGTTATATCAATTATTGAAAGTAAATTTACCTAATGCATGCTTTCTTTGCTATATGTATATATAAAATAATTTGTTATGCATAACGATAATGTGATATATATTTTTGTTTTTGAAAACAAAAAACCTTTACGTCGCGGAGATTTTATGGTATCATAGCTATTAAATTGAATAGAAATTGCAGGGAGGAAACGAAATCTACTCTGCAGAATTATAAAACACAGTCAGAAAGGTTAAACAGGGCGGTATAAAATGGATATGATAAAATATATGAATGCAAATGTTACGGGGATCAAAGCAAGTGAAATTCTTGAGTTCTCAGGTCTTGCGGCAAACACGCCGGGCTGCATAGGACTGACAATCGGTGAGCCTGATTTTACTACGCCGGAAAGCATTAAACAGAAAGCGGCGGAAGCACTTGCAGGCAATAAAACTCACTATGCGGACGGAAACGGTCTTCCTGAGCTCAGAGCAGCTATTTCCGAATTTGAGAAAAAAAAGAATGGACTTAATTACAGCCCGGAAGAAATTATTGTGACGGCGGGTGCAACGGAAGCTATTTATTCTGCAATGACGGCGATACTTGAACCAGGCGATGAGGTTATTCTGCCGCTTCCGGATTTTAGTTTTTATGATCAGGTAGTCGAGATTATGGGAGCCAAGTGTGTATATATCGACACCTCCAAGACAGGTTTTCAGCTTGCTAAAGAGGACCTTGCGGCAGCGGTGACGGAAAAGACCAAAGCTATTGTAATAAACACGCCGAACAATCCGACTGGAGTTGTCTATACCAAAGAAACTCTGCAGGGAATACACGATGTGCTTGCGGGTAAGCCGATTTTCATATTCTGCGATGAAGTTTACAACCAGCTTGTTTATACGGACGAGTATGCATCGCTTGCATCCTATAAAGATTTAAAGCAGCAGCTTATCGTTGTGCAGAGCTATTCCAAGCCTTATGCTATGACAGGCTGGCGTGTGGGATATATTATGGCGGATGCGCCTGTAGTGAATGTAATAGCTGTAGTACATCAGAATGTTCTCGTGTCTCTCCCGGAATTCATTCAGCCTGCGTGCATCGAAGCATTAAATTATGATCCTTCGGAAATGCGCGAAACTTACAGAAAGCGCCGCGACTACATATGCGGCAGACTTGCGGAAATAGGTCTTGAAATTGCAATGCCGGAGGGCGCTTTTTATGTTTTTCCGTATATCGGAAATTTCGGTATGAACTCGCTGGATTTCTGTACGAAAATGGTAAATGAAACAGCGCTTGCCGTGCTTCCGGGGCGCTTTTTCGGCAACGACAATTATATAAGAATTTCGTATTGCTACAGCGATGAACAGCTCAGAGAGGGTATGGACAGACTCGAAAAATTTGTAAAGTCTCTCGCATAATAAATAAAAGTGCAATAAGAAACAGTGATTCATTAAACAAAAGTTTAAAAGTGTCTTTTAATTAATTGAACTCAAAAAAGGTCAACAGTTTTTGTGCTGATAGGCGGTGAATTATCTTTTTTGAGAAAAATTTGATTGGAGGGCGCTTTTTCTATGTGATTTTTACGGAAGATATAACATCAAGGATAAAAGGATAATAAGGCAAATAAAATTGACAGCTATATTTGATATTCCAAATATTGGTCAAAAGCGTAACAGTAATTTAATGTTTGTTTATGTCATATTTATGATAATATTGTCGAAGAAGATTTATTGGGGGGCAAGAGGAGAACTATAAATATGGCAGAAAATATTGCGGAAAGTTACATAAAAAAGAGAAAGCGGATGGCAGCAGCATCTGCAGCGCTTGCGGCGGCAGTTTCGGCGGCAGTGATTATGACTTCAGCAAGTGCTGCTTTTGCAGATACGACCGGTACAAATACTGAGGTAAATACTGTAGTCGGAGGCAATGAGGCGGGAATGCAAATGCAGGCGGATTCAGACACACAGCCTAAGGCCGCGGCATCCGCGCCTAAGATAACAGAAGCCAATATAAAAGACGGACTTGCTTTCTGTAGCGAGTATCCGGTAAATCTGGCGCTTGACGGTGCGGCAGTGAAGACTGCGGAAAAAGATGTACCACCGGTGATTATAACACCAAGCGGGGAAACGGCGGGACGCACACTTGTTCCGGCCAGAGCACTCTTTGAAGCGATGGGAGCGGAAGTTAAATGGATTAATGAAACACAGTCGGTTGAAATAACTCGCAACGATTTGAAAGTTACATTGATAATAGGTTCGCAGACGGCGATTGTAAATACAGAGGTAAAGACGCTCGATGTTCCCGCGCTCATTATAGATCATGACGATGATTATTATGGCAGTACAATGATTCCCGTGCGCTTTGCGGCGGAAGCTCTCGGCTGCGATGTTAAGTGGGAGGACAGCACGAGAACAGTTGCTGTAACTTCTCCCGAAAATATAAACAGTGGCAACCAAAATCCTAATAGGGGCGATACCGGAAACAGGGAAGAGCCCGGCGGTAATACAAATGATATTGTAAGTGCAGGAAATCAGACAGGAAATACAGGAACGCCTACCGGCAATGGAACGGTTATAATAGACGGTTTTGAGTTTCCCGAATACGATATGAATTCTCTTCCGCTGCCATCTGAAAATGCTAAAACAAAGCTTGTTGCAATAGATATCGGACATGGCGGACGCGATGCCGGGAGCACAGGTCACAAGGGACAAGCTGATGCAATAGATGAAAAGGATTTGACTCTTGCTGTGGGACTTGCTGTACGCGATTACTTGAAATCGGCTGGCATACCTGTTTATATGATACGCGAAACCGACGAATACATAGAAGTAAAAGAACACGCCTATATGGCAAATAATGCCGGTGCCGAACTTTTTGTTTCGATTCATATTAACTCTTCGGAATACGAAGCCCCAAACGGAACGGAAACTCATTATTATACAAAAAAAGATGAAGAGGGAAGAAGTGAGTACGAGCTTTATGGCATAGGAAGTGCGGAAGTCGCTAAGACAATACAAAAGGAAATGATAAAAGCACTCGGCACGGTAAACCGTGGAACTAAGAGCAGTCCGGAGCTTATAGTGCTTAACAGAACTGTAATGCCGGCGGTGCTCATCGAAGGAGCTTTTCTTTCAAATGAGAAGGATTTTTCGATGATGAAAACGCAGGAATTTACGGAAAGATACGGATTTGCCTGTGCCAAAGCAATAATAAATTCGCTCAATGAGGCTTTTCCGGATTAATGATATTAGCGATTATGACTAATACATACAAAGACAGCTTGTGAGGATTAAGGTCGATTGCAAAGGAAACATTTGTGCGGGCAAAAAGAACAAAAATAATTTGTGAACAGATGTTTACTTTTCTGTTCGGATGTGATAATATGTTCGTAGTAAACAGTTATCTTAAATGACAGGAAAGGATAAGTGTATGGATAATTTGAAAGAAAGAGAACGCAGAATGCTCGCTTATATGAAGGAGGAGATCAGAAAAAAAGGATATCCGCCGACAGTGCGTGAAATATGTGCGGCTCTAAACATAAAATCCACATCTACAGCTCACAAGGACATAGAAAGTCTTGTAAAGCAGGGATATATAGTAAAAGACCCGTCTAAACCGAGAGCGCTTATGATTACGGATTTGCAGGATACGGGAAATACATACGGTACGGGAGCAAAAAACAATGACTCAGGATTTTCCGGCGTCGGTTCCTCTCATACAAATTATGCAAATGCGGAGAGAACGGATATTGTTGATATACCTATTGTCGGCAGAATCGCCGCAGGTACTCCGATTCTCGCAGAGCAAAATATAGAAGAGACATTTCCTGTTCCGGTAAGATTTATGGGAAAAGGCACGAACTTTATGCTTACCGTAAGAGGTGAGAGTATGATAGAAGCGGGAATTTTCGACGGTGATTATATACTCGTGCAGCAGCAGAATACAGCAAACAATGGTGATATAGTAGTAGCTATGGTAGACGGTTTTGAGTCTGAAGCTACGGTAAAGACGTTTTATAAGGAAGACGGCCATATAAGACTGCAGCCGGAGAATTCATCGATGTCTCCGATTATCGTTAAAGATGTAAAGATTCTCGGAAAAGTACGCGGTGTTTTCAGATATTTTTAAAAAGCATACTTAATTTGATAATTATTGCTCTGATTTCACAGGATTTTGCGCATTTTGTGTTGACTTAGCGTGTCATATGTGCTATATTATTTAAGTAATGAAGAAGAAGTTATCCGCTTCTCACCTCTGCGGCTCAGGCTGCAAGGTTTAATATTTAAAAGCACTTAATACTATTGTGTTATTTTAGCGGATATCTCTTGATAT
>JAAWDW010000175.1 GCA_022793975.1 Bacillota bacterium | reverse complement strand
CTGTGCTTTTTGTGCGAGTACGATAGGTGGTCTTAAACGCAATCTCACAGCCGGAGAGATGATAGCGCAGGTGATCTCGGTGCTGAGGCATATTAAAGATGACAGCGGCATTCCGCCGGCGTCCGATAAAGAGCGTATAGGTCATATAGTAATAATGGGAACAGGCGAGCCGTTTGATAATTTTGATAATATGAAAAAGTTTATCGAAATTGCAAACAGTCCGCAAGGTCTTGGAATAAGTCTCCGAAATATTACTGTTTCCACATGCGGCATAGTACCTATGATAAAACGATTTGCGGAAGAGCTTCCGCAGGTAAATCTGGCTATATCTCTGCACGCACCGAACAATGAGACACGCAGCAGTATGATGCCGATAAACAGAAAATATCCGATAGAAGAACTTCTTCCTGCCTGCGAAGAATATGTAAAAATTACGGGACGCAGGATAACATTTGAATATGCACTGGCTGCAGGTGTGAATGATACCCGCGGAAATGCCGAGGAACTTGCAGGGCTTCTTCGCCGCTATTTTCGTGAAAGGAACAATACCGCGGGACTTTGCCACGTTAATCTCATTCCCTTAAATAAGGTAAAAGAAACGGGGATGGAGGGGTCTGACAGAAAGCGTGCGGAAAATTTCCGCGATTATCTTATATCGGCAGGGATTCCCGCAACGATAAGGCGCGAAATGGGTGCGGATATAAATGCGGCCTGCGGACAGCTGCGGCTAAACAAAATTTTCTGAAAATAATGTCATTTTAAAATTGATTTATATTGCCGCGTGGTATATAATTATAATTAAGAAAAAGGGCCGCCGGCTCTTATTATAAGGAGGCGATTTTTATGGTACAGTTATTAATCGGACATAAGGGAAGCGGAAAGACTAAGAGCATGTGTGACATGGCAAACAATCTTATTGAAAATTCGCAGGGAAGTATCGTGTTTCTCAGTAAAAATGACAGACTTATGCATGATCTCAAACACAGTATCAGAGTCGTGTGTATGGAGGATTTCAGCCATATAACAAATCCGGATGAATATATTGGATTTATTTACGGCATCATAAGTTCGGATCACGATCTTGAATATGTATTTATAGACAGTATACTTAAGCACGCTGACGTAAGTCCGGCTGATTTGCCGGCATTCTTGACAAGGCTTACAAATATAACAAAACTTTACGGACCGAAGTTTGTTGTGAGCGTAAGTCTCGACAAAGAGGAAATGGTCGGGATCGATTTTTCCGATTTTGAGGTATTGAATTAGTGAAAAAGTTTTCCGCGGAGGAACTTGCCGGCATATTCAAAGACAGACCGCTTGGCACAGTGGAAAAGTGCAGATATTTTTCGGTGCTTATGCCGCTTGTTGAAAAGGACGGCGAGACATATGTGCTGTTCGAACTTCGTGCCAAGCATATGAAGACACAGCCGGGAGAGGTTTGTTTTCCGGGAGGCAGGATAGAGCAGGGAGAAACGGCAGCGGAATGCGCTGTACGCGAAGCCTGCGAGGAGCTGGGAATATCGAAAGACGATATAGAAATTTTCTGTGAGCTTGACAGCAGCAGAAATTCCGCAGGGTCTGTGATATACAGATTTATGGGAAGAATAGACTATGATACGCTTTCTTATTTTTCGCTTTCGGAAAATGAGGTGGAAGAAGTGTTTCTCGTACCGGTTTCATACTTTCTCGAAAATGAGCCTGCAATTATGCGGGTTAATATAGGACCAACGGAGGATTACAAAGAGATTTCGAAGTCATACGGTCTTGATATGTACGAGTGGGGGTCTTCTGTGAGCGAGGTGCCCGTATATAATTACGGAAAATATTGCATATGGGGGCTTACCGGGCGGATGATGATGAACTTTGCGGAGACAGTTAAAAAAAATGCTGCTTTATGAAGCCGGGATTTATATACTTGTATCGGAAAAGAGATTTTTATAATGTACAAAATAAGACGGAGCAAATATTACCATTGCTCCGTTTTACTGTATTTTGCAAGTGTTAGCGTAAACAGGAAGGAGTATGGTAATTTTTGCGTGATGACTTTTCATATTTCAGGATAATATAATTGACTTATGGAAAGAGAGTAAAAATATACCCCATACTTGTAGAGAACAGAAAGGAGGACAAATATGAAAAATAGATTTGTCAAACTTACGTTATTCCTGTGTATTATTATGATGATGGCAGCGACCGGAAGCTCGTTTGCGGCAAGCAGCGGCTGCAGCGCGTCAAAGTATAACGGCGGAAACTGCGGCACCGGAAAATATGCAAGCAAAAACTGCACTGTTCAGAAATGCGAAAGCAAAAGCGATAATACAAGCGTAAAAGGTACGAGTAACTATATGGCGCTTTTCGGCAAAAGCAATGAGGAATGTATGAATAGCTTGCTTAAAGCTTTCGGTCTTAAAGTGAAGAAGCCGGCAGTTAATACAAATAATAATTCGGGCGCAGGTACCGGCAGTAATACAAACTCAGCAAATACAAGCAACAGCGGCAATAAAGGAAATTGCACAAACAGCAGCAATAACAGCGGTAAATGGAATTGCACAAACGGCGGCAATACAAATAAGTGGAACTGCGGCAGCAATGACAAATGGAACTGCACAGGAGCAGGATGCGAAAATGCAGGCAGCAATCAGGACTGTATCGGCGGAAACTGCGGCAATAATGATAACAGCAATCAGGATTGTATCGGTGGAAACTGCGGCAATACAGGAAATAATACGGGAAACAATAATCAGAATAACGGTGGTACAGTAATCGGCGGAAAACCGAGCACAAGTACAGGTTCATATGCACAGCAGGTAGTCGATATAGTAAACGACGAAAGAAGCAAAGCCGGTCTTTCCTCGCTTACTATGAATTCAGACCTTAGCAAGGTAGCACAGGCAAAAGCGGAAGATATGCGCGACAAAAATTATTTTTCGCACACTTCACCTACATACGGAAGTCCGTTTGATATGATGAAACAGTTTGGCATCAGCTATTCGGCAGCCGGTGAAAATATCGCTAAAGGACAGAGAAGCCCGGAAAGCGTTATGACGGCTTGGATGAACTCACAGGGTCACAGAGCAAATATATTAAACAGCTCATATGACCAGATAGGCGTAGGGTACTGCACCGACGCAAACGGTAATACTTACTGGGTGCAGATGTTCATAAAATAAGAGTATCAAATAAGAAAGCGGAGGTCCTCCTGTCCGATTGCGCGGGCAGGGGGATTTTCGCAAAATAAAAAAATGTTGTTTGTAAGTAAAGTAAATTTACGATTTTTTGTTGACAAACACAAAAATTGCTGATAAAATATATGAAAACATACATAGGAGTATCTTATTATGAAAAGTTTCATCTTTAACGCATCATATTATTACTTTTACTTTACTAAGTTCACTGAGTAAGGTAATTTGTGATGTGTAATGAGCTTATCCTAAAAATTTGCTTTTAGTGCCGCACAGATTGCCTGTGCGGCGTTTTTATTTTATTCATTGATTCGGAGGTCATAAAAATGATAGTAGTACTTAAACAGGGAGTGCAGGAAGAAAGACGTGCGCAGCTTATAGAATGGCTCAAGGCAATGGGTCTGGGTATCCATATTTCTGACGGCGATTATCAGACGGTGCTCGGACTCATAGGAGATACGAGCAAGGTGGATATGGATCTTATTGAAAGCCTTGATATAGTGGATTCCGTTAAAAGGGTGACGGAGCCATTCAAATGCTGCAACAGAAAATTTCATCCTGACGATATGATAGTAGAAGTGGGAGATGTTAAAATCGGCGGCGGTAATTTCTGTATGATAGCAGGTCCGTGTTCTGTGGAGACGGAAGAGCAGATAGTAGAAGTTGCCAAGGCTGTAAAAGCTTCCGGTGCGAATATGCTTAGAGGAGGTGCGTTCAAGCCTCGTACATCGCCTTACGATTTCCAGGGACTCAAAGGACAGGGGATTGAACTTCTCAAAATAGCGAGACAGGAAACGGGTCTGCCTATCGTTACGGAAATAATGAGCGTTTCCGATCTTCATCTGTTCGAAGATGTGGACGTGCTTCAGGTAGGTGCGAGAAATATGCAGAACTTCGATCTTTTGCGTGAGCTGGGCTCATTCGGTAAGCCTATACTTTTAAAGCGCGGACTTGCAAATACATTAAAAGAACTCCTTATGAGCGCGGAATACATTATGGCAAGCGGCAATGAGCAGGTAATTCTCTGTGAGCGCGGTATCAGAACATTCAGCGACTACACGAGAAACACACTCGACCTTGCGGCAATACCGATGCTCAGAGAACTCACACATCTTCCGATTATAGTGGATCCGAGCCACGCGACAGGCATTGCAAGACTGGTGCCGCCGATGGCGCTTGCAGCGACGGCAGGCGGCGCGGATGGTCTCATCATAGAAGTTCATAATGATCCTATGCACGCGCTCTGCGATGGAGCACAGTCGCTCAGACCTGAAGAGTACGATGCACTTTCGAAGCAGATTATGAGTATCAGGGAGGTTGTGGCAAAATGATAGTCGGAATTGTCGGTCTCGGACTCATAGGCGGCTCTTTTGCCAAAGCGTATCACGAAGCGGGATGGCGCGTGCTTGCACATAACAGAAGTCGCTCAGTGCTTGATTTTGCAAAAATAAGCGGCGTTGTGGACGATGAGCTTACACACGAAAATATAGCAGAGTGTGATCTTGTGCTCGTCACAGTCTATCCGCTTGCTGCT
>JAAWDW010000174.1 GCA_022793975.1 Bacillota bacterium | reverse complement strand
GTGCCGTCGGTATGATGCATGTCATATGTATGGTTTTGTATTTCAATAACACCGGAAAGCGACATTTCGCGGATGCGGTCCCAGTTCAGATATGCATAGTACTCGTGCGTATTCTGAATGGAACTGTAATCATCGGTGAGTTTTCCGACCGGAGATATTACAGCTTTCATTCCGTATTTTTGCAGCAGGCTGTAAGCGTGCATATAGTTGTTGTAGTAACCGTCATCGAACGTCAGCATTACGGGTTTTTCCGGAAGCGGGGTGCCGTTTTCCACATACGCGATAAGATCGGCCACCACGACAGTAGTATATCCGTTATCTTGAAGGTACTTAAGATCATTTTCGAATATTGAAGGGTCTATAAAATATGTGTTCTGATATTTACTTTGGCTTACGAGAGCATGATACATAAGTATAGGAAGACGTATGCCTTCTTCAGAGCCTGATTCCGCAGCGGCGCTTGTATCTTTGGCATCGGACAGGATTATATTGTTCTGTAGTTCATAATATTTTCTGAGCTTCTCGCTTTCCTGACGCATAAGCTCGTCACGGTAATAGCTGCGTTCGCTGAAATATCCTGCCCGATAGTACTCCTTGCTGCCTTCAGGTCTCTGCACTTCCGATTTATGTGATGAGAGCAGCTTTGTTATCGCGTACATATCTACCCAGATCTGATTGGGGCTGTCTTTTTCCGCTTCATCAAATATGAGCTGCATACCGTAGTGCAGATGAGGAGTATCAATATTATTGACATTTTCTTTGATGCTGTATCCTGTCTGCCCGGAGTAGCCGATAACATCGCCTGCTGTTACGGTCATACCCTCATACAGCCTGTCACTGTAAGGGTGATCTTTTCTGAGATGCGCATAGTAGTAATAGCGAAGACCATCATAGCTTCTGATACCAATACGCCAGCCGCCGTACTGATTCCAGCCGACAGCTTCAACAACACCGCTTTCAACGGCGATAATAGGCGTACCTGTACTCAGCATAAGATCATGGCCGAAGTGCTTACGGTTGTATCCGTAAGAACGTCCGGCACCGAAATCATCGTAATGTGTGTAGTAGTAACCGCTTGCAACAGGAGAAAATGCCTTAAGACCGTATTTTTCCTCACCGTTTTCGCTGAATTCACCGAGAAAACCGCCGAGAACGGCGCCATAAGCCTTTTGATAATATGAGAAATATTTCATATCTTTGGTTATATCGGAGACCGATTCGCCCGAATTTATTCGCTCGGTAAACTCATCTATGTGAGAGGCCTTGTAAGAAGAAAAATTACCTCCGTATCGTGCGCCGAGATAGGCGAGCGTATCTATCCAGCTTATATGCGTGCCGCTTTCGTATGTTTCTATATCTAGTTTCATCGTATCTTTAAGGGCTTCGTACGACACGTCAAAGTCAACCCATTTTATTGTATCGCCGTCATCCGACAGAGCTGCCGCGGCATTGCTGCTGCGCCGAACAGAGGAAAGCGGACTCGAAACAGGGAGAAGATCTGTGATAATAAGAACGGCTGCCGCAGCTGCGATGACGAACACAGCCCAAAATATACGTGAGACAAACTTTATTGTCAGCTTTTTTTTCAAAACCTAGCCTCCTTTTAAATAATAGTTCAAGTAAAATATATGAGAGAAAAAAACAACTTATGTTTTAATGCGGGAATGTAATGTGTTATACTGTATATGATCTGATATGAAAGGAGAAAGCGGCGTTGAAAATAGCATTTCATACACTTGGCTGTAAAGTAAATCAGTATGAGAGCGAAGCGCTTTCGGAGAGGTTTCGCGAGAAAGGACATGAAATAGTAGGCGAAAATGAATTTGCTGATGTATACATTATAAATACTTGTTCCGTAACATCGCTTGCCGACCGCAAGTCAAGGCAGTATATAAGAAGAATGAAAAGGGTGAATCCTACCAGCGTTGTCGCTGTGACAGGGTGCTATTCGCAGGTATCGTCAGCTGAGGTTGCGGCAATTGACGGAGTAAATATTGTAACGGGAACAAACGAGAAAAGCCGTCTGCCGGAGTACATAGATGAGTATATTGCGGGTGACGGAAGTCAGATTGTAGCGGTGAAAGAGAGAAAAGACCTTATCGGCTATGACGAAATGGGAATAATCACTTCTATGGAATCCCGCACACGGGCGTATATAAAGGTGCAGGAGGGCTGCAACAGATTTTGCTCGTACTGTATCATTCCGTATGCGAGAGGCACGGTGAGGAGCCGCGCGCCGCAGGATGTTGTAAATGAAGCGCGGGCGCTTATAGAAAAAGGCTTTAAAGAACTTATTCTTACAGGAATAAATACGGCTCTTTACGGAACGGAAGACGGATTTGCGGAAAAATATCCAGAGTGTGCGGAAAAACCCGGCATTGAGTCTATTATAAGCCTTATAAATGAAATTGACGGAGATTTTCGTATTCGCCTGTCATCGCTTGAGCCGACAGTGATAAATGCGGATTATGTAAAAGGCCTGTTTAAATATGAAAAGTTGTGCCATCATCTGCATCTGGCGCTTCAGAGCGGCAGCAGCCGCGTGATAGAGCTTATGAACAGAAATTATACGCGGGAAGAATACCTTGAGATTGTAAATGCGCTTAAGGAGTTTGACGCCAATTACGGAATAAGCACGGATATTATAGCGGGTTTTCCGAATGAGAGCGAAGAAGATTTCCGCGAAAGTATAAATATGATATACGAAGCGGGATTTTGCAAGGTGCATGCGTTCAATTATTCCAAAAGACCGGGAACAGTGGCGGCAGATATGAAAGGACATCTCCCTCCCGATATAAAGAGCAGGCGCACAGCGGCTCTTATAAAAGCAGGTGCTGAGGCATCGCAGAAATTTTTTATTAAAAATGCGGGAACGGTGCGCAGAGTGCTTTTCGAGGAATTTGATGTTGATAATAACGAATTTATAGGTTATACTGATAACTATATAAGAGTATATACTGCGGGCGGTTGCGAAAAAGCGTACAAGTGCAATGAATTCTGCAATGTAAAGCTGCTTGCACCGTATAAGGACGGAATGAGAGGAGAGTAGGTATGGCAGATTGTATTTTTTGTATGATAGCAAATAAGGAAGTGCCGTCGAATATTGTGTATGAAGACGATAAAATTGTTTGCTTTCATGATCTTGAACCGCAGGCACCTGTGCATGTTTTGATTATACCGAAGAAGCATATCGCATCTCTTGATGATACGGCATCCGCTGATGCCGAACTGCTCGGATATATTATGACAAAGGTGAAGGATATTGCGGGGATGCTCGGACTGGAAAACGGATACCGGCTTGTGAATAACTGTGGCGAAGACGGAATGCAGACTGTGAAGCATCTGCACTTTCATTTACTCGGTAAAAGAAAACTTACATGGCCGCCGGGCTGATTACGGAGCCGATGTTATTTAAGCTTTATAAAAGCGCCTGAAAACGGCGCTTTTTGGTTAAATGTGTTCAGTGTGCCGAATTATAAGGGGAATATATGGAGAATGTGCTTGGAATAATTGGCGGTATGGGACCGCTTGCTACGCAGCTGTTCTATAAGATGCTGATAGAGCATACAGTAGCAGAGAGAGATCAGGAGCATATAAATGTGCTGATAATAGGGGATGCTTCGATGCCGGACAGAACAGATGCTATTTTGTCGGGCGATACGGAGCCTGTGTATGAAAAACTGCGGAAAAACCTTGAGACACTTGCCGCGTACGGCTGTAAGGCAGCGGCGGTACCGTGCAATACATCTCATTATTTTTTGGAGAAACTTGAAAACGAGATTTCTCTTCCTATTATAAATATGATAAAAGAAAGCGCGCGTGAGGCAGCGAAAATCTGCAGAGGCGGGCGCGTGGGAGTGCTGGCCACGGATGGTACGGT
>JAAWDW010000173.1 GCA_022793975.1 Bacillota bacterium | reverse complement strand
GTTCCGAAAAACCAAGGAGCCTTGAGCTTATAAGGACGTTCCCATTGCGGATACTTTTGACGTAGACGCAGAAATGCCAGCGAAACAAATAGGTATACAATGCCGGCATTTACACTGTAAATCGTGTATATGTAGTCGACCCAAGCGCTTGGTGCAAACACGGTGAAATAAATTGAAAGAATTCCCACAATTGTGTTTGCGAGTACAGGCTGACCATGTTTGTTGAGTTTGGTGAGTTTCTTTGTAAACTGTCCCTGCTTGGCTGCACCGAAGAAAGTACGCGAAGCCGATATCCAGAAACCGGAGAGCGTAGTGAGACAAGTACCGGTGCCCATTACGACAATTTCAATGCCAAGCCAGTGCATATCTATTATGTCTGCAACGCGCGGGTCTACTATATCGGTCTGAAGCACCCATTCCTGAGAAATGATACCGCCCACTCCTATTACAGCCATACCGTATATGAGCACGGTAAAACCCAGTGAACCGACAAATGCTTTCCACATATCCTTTTTAGGAAATGTCGTTTCTTCGGAAAGCTGAGGTATCATATCAAAACCTATGAATTTCATTATCAGAAGTGCTATCGCTGCAGAGAAGCCCGCACCGCCGTTCGGCATCAGATTACCTTTGAAATTTTCAAAGCTCCATGCTCCGCTGAAAATGAATATAAGCGATGCCGCAAGAGATACGGCAAGAGTCGCCCAAAACAGTATACTCTGCAGTTTAGCAATGAATTTAAGCTCATAATTTGTAAGAAAAAACCAAATAACGAGTATTGCCGCGGCAATAATTTTTACCTGTACGTCCGTAACGGGATAGAGATAGCTTACCATACTGGCAATACCGAAAGAAACTGTCGGCATTGCCATAACATAGAGAAGCAGTACAAACCAGCCGCACAGCCAACCTGCATTCCAGCCGAATGCATTTGTAATCCAGATATTTTCACCGCCTGCATAAGGCATCGTTGTCGTCATTTCCGCATAAATAAAGCACAGTGGCAGTACCAGAATTGCACAAGCTATAAGTGCGAAAAAGGATCCGGTGCCTGTAAGCTCAAACCAATATCTTATTTCTACCATCCACGCTGCAATCATACCGCCTGCGGCAAGTGTTATGACTTGCGGCAGATTTAAGCTTTTCTTTAACTGTTGTTGTTCCATTATAGTCTTCCTTTCCGGTCTGTATTAGATTTTATGTATTTAATTTATTAATTTCTGTTGGTTTCAATAACTTCTATTGTTTCATCCGCTGAAAGTACATTGCAGTAGATAATGTTCATAATCTTGAGTTCTGCATCGTGAAGAGCCATATCTGCGGCAGCGCAGCCGTCTTCGACACAGATTACCTGAAAATCATTATCGGCAAGATCACGTACTGTACTTGCAACACATTGATCTGTGACAATACCGCATACTATTATTGTTTCGATGCCGATATTTTTCATAAGACGAACATAATTGGTACCGGTAACGACACTGTCAGTTGTTTTGTTGACTACTATTTCATTATCGAGCGGTGTAAGTTCATCTATCATAGCTGAATTTTTTGAATTTACCGGGAGCAGCATTCCGTTCCAGCCTTCAGATTTCTGTACCATACACCTGTCTTCGCCATTTTCCAGAAGACAGGCAATTCTTCCGAACGTGACATACATATTGTTTTTGCGGAAATAATCGAGAAGCTTTTTGCACGCCGGAATTGTGATATCGTCGAGTCTGTCGTGAAACGGAATCCATCTGTCCCATTCACCCATTTCTTTGAATTGCAGTGCTTCGCCGAAGTCCCTCAAAATAAATTCATTCTGCATATCTACGATTAAAAGAGCTGTTTTTTTCGGATCGAGTTTTATATCCGGAAACTCTGTCATAGTTTCATAATAAAAAGATAAAAATTTAGGATTAGGTTTCATATTTGTCCTCCTTTTGAATAAAAATAACCCGTCTTTTAACATAAAAATACTTTGGGAAACCCAAAGTATCTTTGTGATTTTTAATATTATACATTGTCTGGAATAAAAAAACAAGCATTTTCTGTAAATTAAACAATATTTAAAATGTATACATTTTCAGAAAAACAGTATAAATGTGCAAGTGCAGACAAAGAAAACTATGACCTGGATGTTACTCAGGATAATACTCAAATTCGTAATCTTCAATACGTATCGTATCACCTTCATCAAGTCCCATTTCGATAAGCTTGTCAATAGCACCGCTTTTCTCTATATACTTATAAAGATATCTGAGAGAGCCCATATCATTAAAATTAGTGGAATTAAATATTTTAAGAAGCTGTTTACCAGAAAGAACATATACATTACCGTCCATAGCGGTATATACAGTTCTGTAGTCCGGATCGGCATCATCTCTTTCAAAATTAAAGAGCTCATATGAATCGTCTTCATGAGGCTCATGTGATAACTTGTCCAGCATTGCCGCAGCTTCACCGAGCAGTTCGCGTACGCCTTCATTTATCGGTGCGGAAACGGGAAATACTTTGATTCCCCTTGCTTCGATATAATTTTTAAATTCAATGTATGAAGGATCGTTTAAATCTATCATATCTATTTTATTTGCAGCCACTATCTGCGGTTTTTTCGCAAGTCTTTCATCATAAAGAGCAAGTTCGCCGTTTATCTTTTCAAAATCTTCGATAGGATTTCTGCCCTCGCTTCCGGACACATCGATTACATGTATCAAAAGCTTGGTGCGTTCTATGTGCTTTAAGAAAAAATGACCGAGTCCCGCACCCTCATGAGCGCCTTCGATGATTCCGGCAATATCGGCCATAACAAAACCATTATCGAATATATCCACCACGCCAAGATTAGGTGTTATGGTCGTGAAATGATAGTTTGCAATTTTCGGATTTGCCTTTGTTGATACGGAAAGAAGTGTTGATTTTCCGACATTCGGAAACCCTACCAGCCCTACATCGGCTATAAGTTTCATCTCAAGAATTACGTTTCGTTCTTTGGCAAAACCTCCTGCTTCCGCAAAATTCGGTGCCTGTCTTACAGAATTTTTAAAGTTTACATTACCTTTTCCGCCTTTTCCGCCCTTGGCAGCAACGAAGCTGTCTCCGTGCTTTACGAGATCTTTCATAAGAAATCCGGTCTCTTCGTCTATAATCATAGTACCCGCAGGTACTTTTATTATAAGGTCTTTTCCGTTTTTGCCGAACTTCTTTTTCTTCATTCCGTCCTGACCGTTTTCAGCCTCATATTTTCTTTTATAGCGGAAATCCATAAGCGTACGCATACCCTCATCGGCAATAAAAACGATGTCACCGCCCTTTCCACCATCTCCACCGTCGGGACCTCCTTCAGGTACAAACGGCTCTCTCCTGAAAGAAACACAGCCATTGCCACCCTTTCCGCTTTTTATATATATTTTTGCTCTGTCTACAAACATAGAATGCCTCCTTTTCGGATTATAACTGCACATTTATTGTTTGCGCAGAATATTTAATTTATATAAATAAATAATAAAAAATCTCCGGTATTTTCTTACCGGAGATTTATCATGTAATCTTAAGCTTCCTTAGGATATACGCTTACCTGTTTTCTTTTCTTGTCATATCTCTCGAACTTTACAGTTCCTTCGATTGTAGCAAACAGAGTATCGTCTCCACCTTTCATTACATTATTTCCCGGATGGAATTTAGTTCCTCTCTGTCTTACAAGAATGCTTCCGGCACTTACAAACTGACCGTCGCCTGTCTTTACACCAAGACGTTTACTTTCGGAATCACGGCCGTTCTTTGAACTTCCTACACCTTTCTTTGATGCCATATCGGTGCCACCTCCTTTTTATATATCAAACAATTAGCTATGGTTATTATTTAAGTGCTGCTTCGATCGCTTCGATTATTACAGGCTTTGTTGCCTTTTCGTCGATAGCAATATTATTTTCCTTGGCAAAAGCAATGAGTTCGTCTTTTTTCATAGACTTAATCGAAGGAGCCTTTGCTTCGTTAATTTCCTGAGTCGGAACTTCCGTTTCGGTAGGTTCTGCCTTAGGAGCAGCTGATTTCTTTGCAGGTTTGTCTTTGCCGATACCTGTTATTTCTACCATTGTATATGGCTGTCTGTGACCCTGTTTCTTTCTGTAATCCTTCTTGGATTTGTACTTGAAAATGATAACCTTCTGTCCTTTACCGTTTTCAACTACACTTCCGAAAACCTTAGCTCCGTCAATATAAGGAGCTCCCACATTGATGTCTGCGCCTTCGCCGAGTACGAGCACTTTATCAAATTCGATCTTGCTGCCTGCTTCTACAGGGAGCTTTTCAATTGTGATAACATCACCTTCCTGTACTCTGTACTGCTTGCCGCCTGTTTCAATTACTGCGTACATTTTTTATTTTCCTCCTCTAACCAGTCTCGCCATTTAGGGTGGCTTAAAAGCACTTCAAAAAACCCGTTCTGAGCGGCTCAACATTCATATGATACTATAAAAAGCAGTAAAAGTCAAATGTTTTTTAATGCATACTTTTACCTGGTGCCGGGCTCACAGTTCGTTTTGTCTGCATTTATGCATTCAAACTGTATGTATATCTATTTACAGCTCATTAAAACCGGAAGCGATTCCGAGAACTGTTTCAGCAAGTCCTCCGCTTAAAGCATTCAAAAGTTCTGAATTTGTCGCTGAATCATCAATTAACCATCCGGAATTTTCATCATTTATCAAATGAACAGTTACAATTTTTGTATAATCAAAAGAGGCATTTTCAATATTTTCTATAAGTGCATCATTCATTATCATACTAATTTCTTCATCGGAAGCTCCTGAAAATGCCATCGAAAAAGCTTCTGCGATGTATTCGCTTATAGCTGTGGAATAAGCCTCACCCAGATTGTATGCAGTAATGGTAACATCAACAGTTGCTTTGTTTTCTTCAATAGTCTCATTTGATGTTTCGTATTCAAAAGATAATAATTTTTCTTCCAAAAGTTTATAAATTTCTGCATCTAAAGAATCATCTACATCGGAGAGATCAAAAAGTAAACTGTCATTCTCAGTATCCCCGGTATAGAATGATGAAATGTTGCTGTCTTGTGATTTTACGGCAGACAAGAAATTGTTTGTTATTTCTGTAGGAGATGGATTCTTGCTGCCGCAGGAAGTTAATACAAGTATTAGCATAATTGCTGCAATAAATATGCTTTGTTTTTTCATTTGTGAAAAGCTCCTTCTTCTATTCATTTATTTGGTGTTATATATAATTATTCGATAACTACACCGTCTTCATCTGTGATGAGTTCACTTTCGGTTTCACTGTCCTGATTTTTTTTCAGAGTTTCCATAAGAAGCCTTTGAATTTCATCCATTATGTCCGGATTGCTGAGCAGAAAATCTTTTAC
The DNA here is from genome assembly GCA_022793975.1 of Bacillota bacterium. Taxonomy (GTDB): domain Bacteria; phylum Bacillota; class Clostridia; order Peptostreptococcales; family Anaerovoracaceae; genus QAKD01. The sequence goes on along the minus strand of JAAWDW010000173.1, from coordinate 4,247 downwards.
GTTTTCTCTTCCCTGTCCTATTCTTTCACCTTGGAAACTGTACCATGAGCCTGCCTTATCGACAATCTTTGCTTCTGTTGCGGCATCAAGAATATCGCCTGCTTTGGAAATACCCTGTCCGTACATAATATCGAATTCTGCTTGTTTGAATGGCGGGGCAACCTTATTTTTAACTATTTTAGCTCTTGTTCTGTTGCCTAGTACAGTGTCTCCCGATTTTATTGATTCAACGCGTCTCACATCTATACGCATACTCGCATAGAATTTTAATGCACGTCCTCCCGTTGTGACTTCAGGATTGCCGTATATAACTCCGACTTTTTCACGCAGCTGATTTATGAAAATTACAGCGGCGTTTGATTTGTTTATCGCACCTGTAAGTTTTCTTAAGGCCTGTGACATAAGTCTCGCATGAAGACCAACATGGCTGTCACCCATTTCGCCCTGTATTTCAGCTTTCGGAACAAGCGCGGCAACAGAGTCTACAACGACTACATCAAGAGCACCGGAACGCACGAGCATTTCGCAGATTTCCAAAGCCTGCTCTCCGGTATCGGGCTGTGAAACGAGAAGCTCGTCTATATTTACACCGAGATTTCTTGCGTATTCCGGATCGAGTGCGTGCTCAGCGTCTATAAATGCCGCTTTGCCTCCGTTTTTCTGTGCTTCTGCTATTATATGCAGTGTAAGCGTTGTTTTACCTGAGGATTCAGGTCCGAATATTTCTATGATTCTCCCTTTAGGAACTCCACCGATACCTGTTGCCATATCGAGACTTACCGATCCTGTCGATATGGCTTCTATATTCATTTTCGCGCCGTCGTCTCCGAGCTTCATTACAGCGCCTTTTCCAAATTGCTTTTCTATCTGAAGCAGCGCTTCTGCGAGCGCTTTATCACGGTCATTAGCATTACCGTTTTTGTTATCATTTTTATTTACAGCCAATTTATGTACCTCCGATTTGAATGTGAACACTTGTTCTTTACTAAATAATACCCGATAAATAACTTGTAGTCAAGAGAAAATTTAATTTTAATTGAGTATAAAATAAATATACCATATTTTTCCATAAGGTGCAAGGAGAAAATGTACGTTTAATTTTAGATTTATGACTTTCATTATACAAAAGCCGAACCCAATATGATGCATTGGATTCGGCAGTAGTAATATAAAATACGGCTTAATTATTCTTTCTTATTCTAATTTGCCGTCAAGTATTTTATTTGCAAGTTCCATCATCCTGAGTGTGGAAAATCTTCTGTTCCAGTCTCTGTTGGCAGTATTTCTTCTGTATTCTATTACAGTTTCGCTTCTGCCGCTGCCGTTTTTTCCGGCGGCTTTATCGCTGTAATTTGCTGCTACATATATGAGACCGACCGGCTTTTGCGGAGTGCCGCCGTCAGGTCCCGCTATTCCGGTAACGGAGAGGCATATATCGCTACCTGTTTTTTCGGCAAGCCCTTTGGCCATCTCCAGTGCGGTTTCGGCGCTTACAGCTCCGTATTTTTCAAGCGTTTCGGGTTTTACGCCGAGTTCATCGATTTTTGCCTCGTTGCTGTATGTGGCAATTCCTCTGTTAAAAGCAGCCGAAATTCCGGGAACATTTGCAAGGGTCGAGGAGAAAAGACCTGCAGTGCAGCTTTCAGCAGCAGATATTGTTAGACCTTTTTCGAGTAGTTTTTTGGCTATTACCTGCTCTATATCTTCGTCTTCAGTACTGTAAACATATTCGCCTATGCGATCGAGTACTTTTTCCACCATTTCATTTACAGCAGTTTCTGCTTCCTCAGCAGTCTTTCTCTTGGAGGCCACACGTACAGTACAGCCTGTATCTTTTGCATATGTTGCAAGCGTTGGATCGGTTTGGCTGTCAATGAGATCGAGAAGTTCCGTTTCCATTCTTGATTCTTCATAACCTATGGTCCTTACCGTCTTGTAGAAGATAACGCTGTCCTGCATCTTTTCAAGGAATGGTCTCACGTGATTTTCAAACATCTTTGTCATTTCTTTCGGAGGTCCGGGCATACATATTACCATTTTACCATTGTCTTCGAGAGCAAAGCCGGGAGCTGTACCGGTATCATTTCTGAACATTGTCGCACGTGAAGGAAGATAAGCTTGTTTAAGATTGTTTTCAGTCATTACGGAGTGCTGGAAATGAGCCTTTAGATTGTCCATAGCGTCTGCATTTTCTACAAGTTTATCATTCAGCGCTTCACATACGGTTTCCTTTGTGAGATCATCCTGAGTAGGTCCGAGGCCGCCGGTTGTTATTATAAGGTCACAGTCATGGAAAATGTAATCTATCATCTCTTTAAGTCTTGTAGTGTTGTCTCCCACCGTATAATGATACATAACGTCAAAACCAAGCATATTGAGCTGCTGCGACAGATATACGGTATTTGTATTTACTATCTGACCAAATAAAATTTCCGTACCAACCGATAAAATTGCTGTTTTCATATATAATTCCTCCGAAAATTAAAATTGAGTTTTATTTTAGACTTTCAATTTATTTTAGCTTTACATCGAAAAAACTTTTCTGTTCTGCCAAATATATTCTATCCCGGAATACACTGTCATAATCAAAGAAGCCCAAAGAAATATCTGAGCGGCATATGGTACGTATTCGTGAGGAAAATCTCCAAGAATGAGAAGCGGAACTGCGATCATCTGCAGCACAGTTTTTATTTTCCCGCTCATTCCGGCAGCGATGACAATTCCGTCTGATGCTGCAACTGTTCTCATTCCTGCAATTGTAAATTCTCTTGCGAGTATTACGATAAGCATCCATCCCTGCACAGTACCGTCAGCTACCATAAGACAGAATGCAGAATAAACGAGGATTTTATCTGCAAGCGGATCCATAATCTTACCAAAATTAGTGACGAGATTGTATTTACGCGCTATTTTGCCATCGAGCATATCGGTGAATGACGCTGCTATGAAGAGGACAAAGGCGGCGATATTGTACTCAATCATATACAACGCCACGAAAAAAGGCACGGCAATTACACGCATAATAGTAAGTTTGTTAGGTAAATTCATAAAAATACCTCCGTGAAATATTTATTATATTGTTTCGCCTACAAGGTCGTAGTCAAAAGCATCTGTTATCTTTACATTGACGAAGTCCCCTGCTGCAAGGTCTTTCTCGGATGTAAACAGCACGGCATTGTCGATTTCGGGAGCGTCATATCTGCTTCTGCCATAATAACTGCCGTCTTCATCACGACCATCGACAATGATTTCAAGTGTTTTTCCTATTTTTTCTCTGTTCTTTTCAAGAGAAATTTCCGTCTGCATAAGCATAATGCTGTCTCTGCGTTTTTCTTTTACATCTTGTCTTATATGACCTTTCATCTTATCGGCCGGGGTACCTTCTTCACGGGAATAAGCAAAAATTCCGAGACGCTCAAATTTTACTTCGCTGACAAAATCATAAAGTTCATCAAAATCTTCTTTTGTTTCTCCAGGGAAACCGGTAATGAGCGTAGTTCTTATATTTATATCAGGCATTTTTGTACGTAGTTTAGATATGGTTGACATAATAGTTGATTTGGTAGACTTTCTGTTCATAGCTTTAAGGATTCTATCAGATGAGTGCTGAATCGGTATATCTATGTAATTGCATATTTTTTCTTCGGCAGCCATAGTTTCTATAAGCTCGTCTGTAATTTTATCTTCATAACAATACATAAGTCTGATCCAGCGTATACCGTCAATTTTACAGAGTTCTTTTAAAAGTTCGGGCAGAGCAAGTTTTCCGTATATATCCATACCGTAATACGTTATGTCCTGAGCGATTATTATAAGCTCTTTCGTACCGGCGGCAGCAAGACGTTCTGCTTCTTCTTTAATTTCTTCTATTTTTCGGCTTCTGTATTTGCCGCGGATATGCGGGATAATGCAGTATGTGCATATGTTATTGCAGCCTTCGGCTATTTTTATTGTAGCTGTGTATGGATTTTCCGGTATTTTACGCAGACCGGGGTCGTTAAAATCGCAGTATTCGCTTCTAAAACTTTTATTCTGCTTGCCTTTTTCAGCTTGTGTTATAAGATCGGGGAGCTTGTCGTAATCATTTACACCGATAAATATATCTGCTTCAGGCATTTCTTTATAAAGCTCGTCTTTATATCTTTCCGAAAGACAGCCGGAAACGGCGAGAAGTTTGTTACTGCCGCAGATATCAGCCATTTCAAATATTTTGTCTATAGATTCTTTTTTGGCATCGTTTATGAATC
>JAAWDW010000172.1 GCA_022793975.1 Bacillota bacterium | reverse complement strand
TCATAGTTAAATTTCCTAATGCCCTTTCTGAAAAATAAGCCGCTCATACTATCGTATATGAACGGCTTATTTTTGTCAACAAGAACTAAAAGTTAGTTTTAATTATGTGAAATATTTTAGCAGTACAGATATACTCTCTCTAATTAAAGATAAACTTTAGGCAGCCTTTGTCCGAAAGCACACAGTATTTCATAGTTTATAGTGCCGGTTGCGGCCGCAATATCATCTGCGGAAACAGTAAGTTTGCCGTCACTTCCCATTATTATTACTTCGTCTCCGAGTTTTACATCGGGAACATCAGTTACGTCTATCATACACTGATCCATACATATATTTCCCGCAATCGGTGCCAGGGTGCCGTTTACTATGACTTTGGCGTGCTTGGAATAAGGACGCGGGTAACCGTCGGAATAGCCAAGTTCAATGGTTGCAATTTTGCTCGGGCGCTCTGTTATGAAACTGCGTCCGTAGCTTACAGAAAATCCTGCGGGAACATCTTTAAGATGAACGATATTGGCCTTGACGGACATAACAGGTTTTAAGTTTATGAGGCTTTTATCGACTTCGTTTGACGGATAACATCCGTAAAGAATAATACCAGGACGCACGAGATCAAAATTTACAGAAGGAAGCTCTGTTACGGAAGCACTGTTGGCAAAGGTGCGCAGCGGAACATCGATACCTGCATTTTGCAGTGCTGTGCAGAAATCGTTATATTTTTGCTCCTGCGTTCGTGAAAATGTTTTGTCTGCCTCATCAGCTGTAGACATATGCGAAAACAAACCTGTTATGCGAAAATTCGGAAGTGTAAGCATCTTTTTTATGTCGGTTATTGCAGTATCTGTGTCGTCGGCGAGATAACCTATACGCCCCATACCGGTGTCGACTGCAATAAGTGCGGAGACGGGCTTGATTGCAGAATCGCGTTGGTCTTGTGCGCAACTACACTTCTTTGAGTGCGCTGCTGCAGCGGCATCTGAGAAGGCGCGCGCGTTCTCACTGTCGCAGCATACGACAGTGAGGTCGTACTCGGCTGCAATATCCGCATACATATCAGGGATGAGACCGAGTACGATAATTTCTTCGCGCGCGCCGTGCCTGCGGAGCTTTACGGCCTCAGCGAGAGTTGCTGTGGCAAAAGTCTTAATACCGTTTTCGCGCAGCACCTCGGTAACTTTGAGCGCACCGTGGCCGTAGGCATCAGCTTTTATAACGCCTGTTATTTTTTCCGCACTCCCTACCTTTTCTATTATCTGTTTTATATTATAGTCGAGATTTGCAAGGTTTATCTCTACCCAAGCGGGCCGCATTGCTTCTTTATACATAAATTATAAGCTCCTTCCTTATATACGGTTATATATGATTATAAATTAAAAAATCCGCGTTGCCTTTCGATGTTTACGCGTTGAAACGCGTATTTGTATAAATACTTGTATAGTACAATTTTACTGCTGTTTTGGTACTTTATGCAACTTGAAAATGTACTGTGCGAAAACAAAATACAAACAAATATAAAAATTCATTTAACAATAGAGACTTTGCGTGATATAATCATAAAGCAAAATTTACTTTGGGAGGTGTTTTATATGGTAGAAATAAATAAGTGGACAGGGGAATTTATAAAGGCGCTTGATAAAACCTTCGGCAGCCGCGTTTGGTTTGCAGGGCTTCAGGGCAGCTATGGAAGGGGAGAAGCAACGGAATCAAGTGATATAGATACCGTCGTGATACTTGATAAACTGACAGCCTCCGATATAAAAATTTATGATAATATGCTCGATACACTTGCCGACAGAGACCTTATCTGTGGGTTTCTTTCGGGAAAAGACGAAATTTTGAATTGGGAAACTTCCGATCTTTTTCAATTTTATTATGATACAAGAGCAATAAAAGGAAGCCTGGATGAAATTTTTGCGCGCATAGATGAAAACGCAGCAGAGAGGGCCGTAAAAATAGCCGCTTGCAATATTTATCACAGCTGCGTTCACAATATGCTTTATGAAAAAAGTGAAGAAATACTGCGCGCACTCTATAAGTCCGCATCGTTTGCAGTGCAGGCGATATGCTTTAAAAAAATCGGCAAATACATTGTAAAACAGAGGGATTTACTTGGATGTGCGGATGAAGAGGAAAAGCAGATAGTGCGGACATTTCTGTATCTTAAAAATGGCGGCACCGTGGACTTTGAAGAAATGTCAGCCGCGCTTTTTTCTTGGTCAAAATCGCATATATAATGAATGAAAAACCTAAACAAAAGCATTTTCAATGTCTAAACTATCTTTTTGAGTAAAAATCAAGTAAAAAGATATATAAAAAAGACTGTAAAAAATAGACGCGCATCAGAATTGGAGGATTATATATTAGAAAGCACCGCACAAGAAAAATATGCGGTGCTTTTTTATATATGCTTTTATATCGGCTTTTGTTTTGAAGCCCGGTTTAAGCTAAGCATTGGTTTGTGCATTACAGTTTCGGAGTGCGGTGAATTATGTCATTTCTGCCGGGACCATTTGATACCAGCGTAATGGGAAAACCTATAAGCCTTTCAATTTCATCTACATAATTCTGCGCTGCTTGCGGCAGCTTATCAAATTCTCTGATGCCGCGGATATCGCACTTCCAGCCCGGAAGTTTTTTGAGCACGGGTTTTGCTTTGTAGCAGTCAATTGTGTTGGGGAAGTCTGAGATTTCTTTGCCGTCGAGCTCATAGGCAGTGCAAACAGGTATTTCGTCAAGATATCCCAGAGGATCGAGTACCGTGAGTGCCACTTCCGTAGTACCCTGCATACGGCAGCCGTAGCGGGTTGCTACTGCGTCAAACCAACCGACACGGCGCGGGCGTCCCGTGGTGGCGCCGTATTCGCCTCCATCGCCGCCGCGGCGGCGGAGCTGCTCTGCTTCATCTCCGAAAAGCTCAGAAACAAATGGTCCTGCACCCACAGAGCTTGAATATGCTTTTACGACTGTTACTATATCTGTAATCAGATACGGTGGCAGCCCTGCGCCGACGGCAGCATATGCCGCAAGCGTAGATGAACTTGTTACCATAGGGTAGATGCCGTGATCCGTATCTTTGAGAGCACCAAGCTGACCCTCAAGCAGTATATTCTTGCCGTTTTTTACCGCATCGTAAAGATATGCAGAAACATCGGCAACATATGGCGCTATCATTTCTCTGTACTGAAGACAGGTCTTATAAAGTTCATCCGCGTTAAGCAGCGGCTTGTGATAAAGATGTTCAAGCAGTACGTTTTTCTGCTCACATACCGTCTGCAGCTTTTCTTTAAGATGCTCATCATCGAAAAGCTCACATACCTGAAAACCTATTTTTGCATATTTATCGGAATATGCAGGTGCAATGCCTGCTTTTGTCGAACCAAACGATTTCCCGGCAAGACGCTCTTCTTCATATCCGTCAAACAGGATGTGATAAGGCATTACCACCTGAGCGCGGTCCGACACGATTATGTGCGGTGCAGGTACGCCTTTTTCCGTAAGGGAATTGATTTCGTTAATAAGGTAGGGAATATTGAGAGCCACGCCGTTTCCGATAACACTTGCCGTGTGACTGTAAAATACTCCTGAAGGCAGCATATGAAGCGCGAATTTTCCATAGTCATTGACTATAGTGTGTCCGGCGTTGCTTCCACCCTGAAATCTCACGATGATGTCGGATTTTTCCGCCAACATATCCGTAATTTTTCCTTTTCCTTCATCGCCCCAGTTGGCGCCTACAATTGCTTTGATCATAACTAAATTCCTCCTATCTTTCGATGCGGAAGAACAAAGGGCTGCGATGTGCGGTACGCACAGCTTCGTGCTGTCCGGACAGCGTCGAAAACGCACGTCCGCAGTCTGCTACTCTGCGCTTAAACGTTGATCTCGGCGTGCATACCGAGCGCGTCTTTGTTCTCCGCGAGAATAGGCTTTATGACCCCGTTTAGAAACTCTTCTGTCTGCTCGGGTGCCCGGCCGACATAATTTTCCGGCTTCATAACCTTCTGTAAAGCCTCTTTGCTTATATTAAAGGCAGGGTCGGAAGCGATTCTGTCAAGAAGATCGTTTGCCAGCCCTTCTTCCTTTACAAGTTTGCCCGCTGCCATAGAGTGCGTGCGGATTTTTTCGTGCAGTTCCTGTCTGTC
>JAAWDW010000171.1 GCA_022793975.1 Bacillota bacterium | reverse complement strand
GCAATCATATTTACTGTATTTAAAGCTATTTGCGCCGCTCGTAAAACCATAACAGCCGCTGCCACTCCCAAAATAATTGGTTTTACAATATTAAAATTGTCATATATCCAATTCGCAGCAGATCCGATTATTTGCAGCAGCGGGTCAAATGCTTTAAGCAGCACATTTTTGACCATATTGGCTACTTGTCCGAATGTATACGGTATTTCCGAAAATCTTGTGTTTATCTCATCTGCCGAAGAAAACATTGCGTTTCTTATAATATCGGCTGTAAGTTGTCCGCCTGATGCCAACTCCTGTATTTTATCAACCGGCATTCCCATATAATCTGCAATGGTCTGTACTATTGCGGGTGCCTGAGCCATTATACTGTTAAAATCTTCTCCGCTGAGAACACCGGAAGCCATAGTCTGAGTCAGTTTGTCCATAGACATACTCATTCCTTCGGCAGAAGTTCCCGATATTGCAAACTGCTTGTTTATAAGTTCTGTAAATGCTACAATCTCATCATTGCTGCCGAATGCATTTTTTGCTTGGATTCCCATATTGGCAACAGCATCTGCCATTTCCTGATAAGGTACGCCTGCTCTTGTTGCGGAATCCAGAATTTTATCCTGCAGCACCGCTGCCGAATCAAGGTCACCCGTAACAGCTGCAAGCCGAGTTCTTGTCTGTGCCATACTGTCAGCAAGCTCAAGTATCTCACCTATGGAAAGACTGCTTTTTACTGCGGAAAGCGCCTGTGAAAATCTATCTTTAATAATATCTGCTGCGCTTGCTGTCTGATTTGCGGCCTCTTCTGCTTTGTTTCCCGTATCTTCGATCTGCGTACCCAAATATACGCTTTCTCTGCTTGCGCTGCGGAAAAGATCAACATCTATCGACTTGCTCGACACACTGTACATATGCTCAAAACCATCAAAAACAATTTCCATTGATTTATAAGCAGCGTGCATATTCTCGTTTACACCTGATGAAGCAAGCATAAGTTGTGATTCCATCAGTGCCATAGGCATCCCCCTTTCTTAAAAAGGCAGGAAAGATCCGTCTTTTCCTGCCTTTATTTTTTATGTTTTAATTTCGCCGCCTCTTTCTTTTCCTGGTCAGCCTTTACATTTATAGCCGCAATAATAAACGCCTGCTCATAAGGCGACATATCAAGAAAAACACTGGGCGGCCAGTGAAATTTATGGAGACAGTAGTAAGCATAATTAGCCTCCGGATCATCTCCTATTATTAGTTTTTTGCTTCTTCAACCATTTCTTCGCCGGACTGGAAACCATTTACCTGCAGCACTTTTGCCGAGTAATCTTCAAATTCCGCAGGCGTAAGCATCGTGGTAATAAGCTGCTCGGCCCCCATAACGCCGTAACTCTGCTGGAGTTCCGCGTCGTTAAGATTAGGGAACACAGTACAGCGTACGGCTACTTTAGCGAGATAATCGTTTGCGTCAAACTCCTGCGTAAACTGCCCCTTTCTTCCCTGAACGGGAACAGTATGCATACACGACTTTCTGATAGCCGCATTTTCCGCTGCTGTTATACAGCATATTTCCCAAGGTATTGCCTTTTTTGTTTCCGCATCTGTAAATCTCTCCGATGCTGCGAATGTGACATTTTTAATTTTCTTTGCGTTCTGCGCAAAAAACGCTGTTAAATTCTTAGCCATAACAAATTAATCTCCTTAATTATATATTTTCCATCCGCAGTTATTTACTGCATACCGTTAAGAAGGCTGAAAGATTCCGGCATTTCCCAGTCATCAAACGTACCTTCAATATCCTCTTCAAGCGTTTCGGAACTTGCATCAAACTTAGCAAGAATGCCTCCTTTGGTAAGACAATTTTTAAGAATAATCGTCTGGCGTCCGACTGATGCTGTAGGATCTTCGTTTTCGATCTGAATATCAAAAGTCGGCATAAATCCCGTTCTCTTATATTCAAGCAGTATCTTTCTTATAATAGACTGATTGTAATGTGCTGTGCCTTTCCAGGTTCCCGTCCATCCCGTCGGCTTATTGCCCTTTCCTGTTTTTCCGAGAATAGGTACTTCCGTAATATTTACTTCCATACTTGACTCAAAAGAATAAAGCTGCATAAAGCAGTATCTGTTACCGTCCGCAAGTGTTATATAAGCTGCCGCCTGTGAGCCGGCAACCGCGTCCAGTGCATTCATAATAGGTTGATTCATATTTCATTCCTCCTTACATTATAACTATGTTCATATAAAGCTGAGCCATTGCATTTGTAACATTTAAGTCTTTTATCGTGCAGATTACAGACTTCTTCGTATCTCCCTGTTCCACAATAACTGTTTCCGGATCGAAATCCTCAAGTGCTCTGACAGATACAAGGTCCTGATGTATTTTGCAGATATCATTCCAGAGTGAAATTCTGCCTGCCACATCGTTTGGAACAATACCAAGATATCTGCTATTAAAAATTACCGCTATATCATTTGCAATCTGATCGCATACTCTTACTGTCTGATTTGATTTAAATGATTCGCCTTTTTCATCGGATACCGTAACAAGCGAGTTTATATCTTCAAGTACCTTTACATCTCCGTTTACATTATGGAACATAAAACGCCCGGACTTAATAGCCTTTTCAAGCTCTGCCTGTGTATAATCAACATCAGCTTTAAGCTCACCATCGTAAAGTTTATTTGTGCTTGACTTATTTACGCTGCATCCTGCCGATACTCCGGTTGTCCAGTATACAAGACCGAACTTACCGAGACCGCTGATAGAAGTGTCATAATCCGTAATTTTATTTCCAACTTCTATGATACCTTCATAATCAGCAATATTTGTGTTTTCTGCAGGATTGAATATCACTGTCTGGAACTTTGCTCCCGTTTCATTGCGCATTCTCTTAGTAAAGTCTACAAAAAGACTGATTACAGTTTCATCTTCCGACGGACAACCGATAGTATTAAAGCTGTAGCTTTCTATTTTACCGAGGAAGTCCTGATAAGCCTCATTTGCAGCTGTTCCGTTCGTTCCTCCTGCAAGCGGTGTTCTCGCAGTAGCCGCAAGCTCCGCATCACTCTTAAAGGTAACAAAGTCATTCGCCGTAAGCTCAGAAGCATTTGCTACTGTCTGCACGTCAATCAATGTCTGATCGTAGTATGTGCTGACATCAAACAATGTGCTGTCGTCCGTATTTTTTGCAATTACTGTAGAAAGTTTATTTCCGCATATTCCAGAAAAAAGTGCCTCGGCGTATGTATTTGCCGCTTTTGCTCCGCCGCCGTTCAGTCTGTACGCATAAAGCGTCTTCGTATAACGGAAAAGTTCTCTCAGCGGCTGCATAGCCTTATCCGTATATGCATAGCCGAAAATCTTGAGACTGTCTTTTTGAAAATCAGCGTTTGTTACTGTAAACACCTGATTCTCAGGACCCCAGTCCAATGTTAGCGGCATCGCTGCAAATCCTCTCTCCGAAAGCGCAGCTGACGCCTTTTTTACGCTTGAAAAATTAATATATGTACCCGGCAGCACTTTGTTCTGTACTGACCAGATTCCACCTCCTAAAGCCATATTGTTTCACCTTGCCTTTCATCTTTTATATTGTTTTTTCTGTTATTTTCAATGTTAAATTTTTTCTCCATATCAGATATCTGTCTGCTTCAGTTTCATAATTTCCATAGCAGGTTCGTCCCCGATTGCCTGAACTAAGCAAACGTACGAAACATAGAAATGAAGAACATTCTTATCATCCACCTCAAAGTGGATATCGCCACCCTTCATTTTAATACCTTCCTGTATTGTTATAACATCAAATGTATCGCACAGCTTGTCGGCCATGACACTGTGCTCTTCCGCACTTGACTTCGGCATATACCTGATATCAAAATTAAGCAGTCGTCTTTTTCTTTTCACCGTATGCTCTGTCTGTATACCGGATATAAGAAGAACAACAAATTCGTGATCACCGCCTGTACTGTCGTTAATCTCTGTTTCTATCTTGCTTTCCGGATAAGCAGTTCTAAGCGCATTCAGTATTCCGCTAAGTACTTTATTTGTATCAATCCCAGGCATAAATACCTCCTTTCTCCGCTTTCCCTGCTCCTTGCCGGCTTCAGACCGAGAATGCGGCGCACATTTGCTGCCGCTGCGCGGGCGGCAGTTTATTATGAAAAAGCACCCCCACCAAAGCGGAGATGCTTTTTCACTGATACTATATTAACACATATGCCGAGTGACATTCTGCGTCAACTTAACGTCTGACAACTTTGCATTTTTGATATACAATCGCCTCTATCGATAATATATCATTTGGTACAGATTTTGCATAAATGTAAATATTATCATTTTCTGCAGTCAATATCGGCGCATAATTTCCGCCTGTCATATCTTCCGTATTTGTAAATACAACAGTTATATTACTGTCATTACTGTCTGCTCCGCTAAAAGGTATAACCGCTTTATATGAATACCCTTCATAATCATCTGCTGTTTCCCAATCTTCCTGCGGTACACGAATATCTCTTTTTATTTTCGGTATGTACTCTTGGAACACATCATCAAAAACTAATGTTTTCATACCAGTATAATCAACTATACTGCTCTGTATACAAAATTGATCCATGATTGAATATCTTGCACCGGTATTTGTCAATATACG
>JAAWDW010000170.1 GCA_022793975.1 Bacillota bacterium | reverse complement strand
TTTCTCTCCGAACAATCCTGTCGGTCTGAACATCAGTACAATTACAAGAAGCACAAACGTAAATACATCGCTGAATTCCGAATACCCCGCGGCCTTTATAAATGTCTCCGAAAGACCTATTATAAAACCGCCGACAACGGCTCCCGGTATGCTTCCTATACCTCCGAATACCGCCGCAATAAAGCACTTAAGCCCCGGCAGCGATCCCGAAAGCGGGAATACCGATGGACGCGGCGTAAAATAAAGTATTGAGCCAAGTGCCGCCAGAAAGCAGCCTATTACAAATGTTATGCTTATAATATCATTTATTTTGATACCCATAAGCTGTGCCGTTTCAAAATCCTTTGATACGGCTCTCATAGCCATACCCACTTTGGTATGTTTTATGAGCATCAAAAGAAGTACCACCGCAATTATTGTAATTATTGGCGTTATAAATGTTACCAGCGACGTCGACACATCGCCTATTGTTATTCTCTTATTGAGCACCTCAATAGAAGGATACGACTTCGGCAGCGCCGAAAAAAGATATGTGGCCGTATTCTGCAGAAGATATGATACACCTATCGCGGAAATCATTATCGACATACGCGGCGCAGACCTGAGCGGCTTGTAGGCCACTTTCTCTATTACTACGCCGAGAACGACAGTCGCGACAATAACTGCAACTATTGAAAGATACCACGGTATCATAAAATCGACCATCGCAAAAATCATAAAGTACGCCGCCATCATAAAAATATCGCCGTGTGCGAAATTTATCAGGCGAAGTATGCCGTATACCATCGTATATCCGATGGCTATAAGCGCATATATTCCTCCGATTGATATGCCCGCCAAACAATATGAAAGAAAAGTTGTTAAATCCATTATTTGTGAGCCTCCTAATAACAAAAAGCGGCAGACGGCTCTATGCCCTCTGCCGCAATTTACTCTGTCAGATCAAAGTCTTATCCCTGCTACTGTACATCAGCAACGGACTGAGTCTTTACAAACTGGAATTCCTTAGTGTTTACGGATTCCTCAGTTACAGTCTTAAGATATGCTGTATCCTTGATAGCATCACCGTTTTCGTCAAATGCGATAGCGCCTGTTACACCGTCAAACGAAACATCAACAAGAGCATCTCTGATATCAACCGATGTGATAGTTTCAAGATCCTTGCCGTCAAGTGCTTCGAGTGCATGATAAACAGCCATATATGAATCATATCCGAGCGCTGATACTGCAGCTACGGTATCTGTATTTGCGTTCCATGTAATATTCTGCGGATCGCTGTTCAGATATGCCTTAAATCCGTCTACGAATTCCTTTGCAACCGGATTGCTTTCATCCTTTTCATCAAAGAATGTCGAGAACACTACGCCGACAGCATCTTTGGAAATGATAGCCGCATTTTCCCACGTGTCACTGGCGAGCACCTTGGCATCGATACCGTTAGCAGAAATCTGAGGGAGAATGAGAGTAGCTGTATTTATTGATGAAGGGCAGAAGATTACATCAGGATCAGCTGCCTTTACACTTGTAAGAATAGCATTGAAATCCGATTCGTTTGTCTGATATGTTTCATCAGCAACAATTGTTCCGCCGAGCTTCTCGTAAGCCTGCTTGAAGAATCCAGCAAGACCTGTCGAATAATCATCACCGTTCTGGCTGATAACAGCCGCTTTTGTATATCCTTCGTCTATTGCATAATTAGCCATTACAGTACCCTGAAACGGATCGAGGAAGCAAGCTCTGAAATAGAAATCGTTTCCGAGAGTTACCTGAGGGTTTGTGCATGAGCATCCTACTGCAGGAACACCCGCGCTCTGGAATGTCTCACCTGCCGCGATCGATACGCCTGAACCGTATGAACCGATAACAGCAACAACCTTCTGGCTGATAAGTGACTGTGCAGCTGTTACGGCAGCAGCCTTATCCGACTGGTTATCAACTTCTTTAAGCACAATAGTGTATGTAGTACCGTTAATGTCTACTGTAGGATAGAGACTGTTTGCATAACGTGCTCCGAGCACTTCCTGCATTCCACCGCCTCCGTTTTCGCCTGTTGTAGGTTCAAAAACTCCGATGTTTATAACATCTCCTTCTACTGCAATGCCTGCAACATCAGGTGTATCTGCGTCATCTCCGCCTCCGCAGCCGAAAGCAAATACGGAAAAGAGCATTACAAGCACAAGTAATACCGATATCTTTTTCATATATTTTTCCTCCTCCTGGTTCCCGACCCGCTTCAAAATTTCTACAAATCTGCAAGCATTGATACACAAAGCACGAATCGGTTTAATATTTTAATATAAAAAAGTATAATTAGATTATACCCTTTTTTTACGGCTTAGTAAAGTAAATTTGCCTATTTTTGCATATTTTCAAAAGTTCTGAACTTTATTTGCACATTTTTCACAGCTATACTTTTATAACTTTGTCAAATATATTTTGCCATACCTTCTTACTATATTTTATATTCAAAAAAAATTACCGTTTTATAGAAAATATCTATGTTAATTTTTGCCGATTCGTGATATATTTATATTGTCAAAATCTATAACAAAGGAGGATTTTAATTATGAAATGGGTATGTTCAGTATGCGGCTATGTTCATGAAGGCGATACGCCTCCTGAAAAGTGCCCGCAGTGCGGAGTTAGTTCGGACAAGTTCACAGCTTCAACAGGCGAAATCAGCTGGGCTGATCAGCATGTTGTAGGTGTTGCAAAGGGTGTTGATGAAACAATCGTTAACGATTTAAGAGATCACTTCATGGGCGAGTGTACAGAAGTAGGTATGTATCTTGCTATGGCAAGAGTTGCTCACAGAGAGGGATATCCTGAAGTAGGTCTCTATTATGAAAAGGCCGCTTGGGAAGAAGCCGAGCACGCAGCTAAGTTTGCGGAGCTCCTCGGAGAAGTTGTTACAGATTCAACCAAGAAGAATCTCGAACTAAGAGTAGAAGCGGAATCAGGTGCATGTGAGTCAAAGAAAGACATCGCAACACGCGCTAAGCAGCAGAATCTCGATGCTATTCACGACACTGTTCATGAAATGGCAAAAGATGAGGCAAGACACGGCGCTGCTTTCCAGGGTCTTCTTAAGAGATATTTCGGTTAAATCCGCAAATCAAACTTTTTGCAAAACTTTTTAACCGCTTTACAAAGATAAAAAACCTCCCGAAAATCGGGAGGTTTTTTATCTTTCCTTTTATGTATCATAATCAAGTATTGAAACTTCACAATTTCTTATGCTGCTGTCCTTGGGAACAGACATTCTGAAACTAGTGGATTCACCCGGCTCAAGTCCTTCCGAACCCACAGCATATGTCCAGTCCGTATCAACGACCGTTCCCGAATAATCTTTAAAGGCTCCCTTTACTTCAACAAATTTATATGTCTTGCTGCCACTATTCGTAAGAGTGCCTGTACATATCGTATATGATGAATTGTTGCTTACATCTATATCGGAAAATGAAAGCACGGAAGGTGCACTTTCATACAACGAATCGGAATACCCAGATGAGCCTGCATAGTCTGTTCTGTGAACAAAGCAGTAAAAGTCATCTGCATCCGTTGAATTAAAGCAGCTGCTTTTGGCGCACGTATGCACGGAGCAATAATATCCGCCCCTAACTCTTGTATTCTTGCAGCTACTGTAATTACAATCTGCCTTTAAAATCGCAGTAACTGCTGTCGCAATTACAATCAAAACAATCAATATCGCTGCGATTATAATGACTTTTTTATTTTTGACAATCATTTCCGATACCGAAAAGCCGGAAATCGCAGCCTCCGCAGCCTGCTTCTCCTGTGAAAGTTTTGCATATATCGGGCATCCGCAATGTGGGCAAAACTTTGCTTTATCCGATACTTGCTTGCCGCATTCGCGGCAGTACATAAGAGCCAATCTAATTCACCTCATAAAATGCTTATATTCGCAGTTGTGTTTTCTAATATGATGAACCTAACGCTTTTTCAAGCTTTTTATTTATCTTTTCTGTGTTTAGATTGCTTGTTGTCGTGTACAGTGATGAAGGATCGTCCTCTTTCAATATGGATCCACCCATAATAAAGTAATACTGGGTCGTTCTCGCGCCAAACCCATTTGTTGCCGAAATGCCACAGAATAGGCAATCCTTATCTACACCGACTGTACCACTGACAAGTCTTACTGATGAAGGATCTTTAAATTTCGGCGCTGCATCAAGCACAAGCTCATATGCAACTTTATCATCACCGTGAAGTCCGCCGCCAAGACCTGCTGCAGCTATAATTCCGACAAGCATAAAAACAATAATGGCTGCTATTATTATCACAGTTTTTTTATTTGTTTTTGCTTTTTCAAAAACATTTTGGGCAGTATCATTTATATGTGCAACTGCATTATTTACTGTTTCCTGATTTATATTAAGATCAGAAAGAATGTTCTTCGTTTCCGGCTTCTCTGCCGGCACAGGGCATCCGCAGTTCATACAAATTTCTGCCCCCTCAACAAATTCCGCTCCGCATTCTCTGCAAAATCTCGCTTTTACAGTCTCAGCAGTCCCCCCCGATTGATTTTTCTTCAATCGCGCTGTGTCCACAGTGAGGGCAAGCATAAGCTTTATCGCTGATATCTTTTCCGCAATTCTTACACTGTATCATTGCCATAAATCTGTCACCTATTAAGTATTTCGATTAATATTTACCGCCATTAATCTTAACACTTTCCTTTCCTTAAAATTATATGTTTACCTTGAAATTATATCATACCCGCTATTTATATCAATGGCTTTTTCCTTATTTTTAATAACCAATCTCTCCACATATAATCTTCATTATGACAATCGCTCTTCGAGCATTTCCCCTCAAACTTAAAAATTAATCTTTCATCTTGTACTATATGCTGACTTTCTCTTCCGTAAACAGATCTATATATGCTCAAAACAGCAATTTTATTCCATAATTTTTTACTTCTTTCTTTCATTCACTAAGCATGCATAACATTCTTCCTATATTTTTTAAGCACTCCAATCTCATTTGCTTAGCAGATAAAATTTTATTTCTCTCAATCTCGTGTTCATAATATCCTCTAAAGATACATTGAAATAATATCATTAAACTATTGCATATTTGCAGAATATTCGCTATGAATATAACAAAACAATTTTGTTTCGACTATTTTAAATTTGAAATTATACATATGCGAATTTATTTGCATAAAAATATTTGAATCATAATTTTTCTTATATTCTAATGTACTTCTTATTTTGTGTGCTAAAAAGAAAAAGCTTCGCATGCTTATGCGAAGCTTTTTCCATGCAATTATGTATTCTTTAGGATTTATGTATGCAAAACACAGTCATTGGCTCTACCCTATGAAAGTATTGTGCACTCTACACTTTTATTATAATCGCAGACAGGATTACTATGAAGTCTCCGTTTGTCTATACATATATACTAAAAGTTTATGCTCTAATATTGATTCTTCTCTTGTATTTCCTTAATTGTTGTGACAACATTTTTTACGGTCTCCGACGGATTCTTGGGATAAATTATTCCGAACGACACTTTTATATTACATTGAAGCGGAATCCGCATAAGCATTGGGTGTATCTTAAGAAAATTACCCGTTCCTATGAGTATTTCATCTCCTCCCGCACACCTGTTATATGCTTCGATGCCGTATGACGGTATCTCTTCAATATTTATTTCTTTGTAATCTTTTTCGACAAGAGATCTAAGCTCATCAATATACGTACTTCTGCCCTCGCCTATTAAAAGCAGCGTTTCTCCCGCCAGCTCTTCAAAATTCACATTTTCTTTTTCCGCCAATTTGTGTCTCACCGAAACAATGCAGTAAAGCGGCACTTTAAGCAGTTCAATTCCGTTATAGTTTCCCTTTTTCATAGATTTTTCGTCAAATGCACTGACTATTATATCTATGTTTTCACCGAGTTTCGGAATTATGGTTCCCGAATTATCCGGGGCAGCATCAAACTGCACCATTCTGAATTCCGTTTCCCTAAGCTCCTTGCGGATTTCTGCCCACATCTCTCCGAATACTTCAGGCGGTGTAAGTATTGATGCCCCAACTCTTATTATATTCTTTTCTGTCTCCGCCGCTTTACGTACTCTTTCCGCGGCCTCACTACAATATTTCAGAATAAATTTTGCCTCTTCATGCATCTTTTCTCCTGCCTTGGTAAGCTTTATTCCGCTGTGTGTCCTTACAAGCAGGCAAGACGCAATCTCTTTTTCAAGGTTGTTTATCTGTTTCATCACGGCATTCGGAGTTATAAACAACTCTTCCGCCGCTTTACTGAAACTCTCTGCTTCCGCAGCACGGACAAACATTTCAAGCTGATAGCGTATACAAATTATATATAGAAAGCATTTGACGGAACTTTTCCGCCCACTTTCATCACTTTCTTGCCTGCCTTGCAGTCTCTGTCAAGCTTCTTGGCCCAAAGCGCAATGAGAATACCGAAGATGCAGTCTCCTATAAGGAACATAAAAATGTAAGTGAATCCCTGATTTCCAAACTTGTCAATCCACGAGCCGAACATTGCCGGATAGAATCCGTCAACAGGGAACGCAATTTTGCCGCTGATTCCTATTAGTGTACCTGCTACTATCGGATTTACATGCAGCTCTCTCATAATGGAATATGTTACCGAATAGAGCGCAAACACAACAAGAGACGGCAGTACCGAGTAAATTGATACCAGTGTAGGATTTGAATTTTCGTTGAAGAAGAGCGGAATCGCAAACATCACCGCTGAAATCGAGAAAGCCACTATATACCAAGTCGATGTCGATTTAAATACTTTGTCTGCCATAATTCCGCCCAGAGGCGCAACAATCATGGCTCCGTACGATCTTATAACCGAATATACCGAAGATGCATCCGGATCTATGCCGATTACATTTACGAGATACGGATTAAAGTACGATACATTTGAATAAATAGTATACGTTGCAAGATAAGCAAATCCGAGAATCCAAAAGCCCGGCCATTTAATTGCGTCGAGTATGTATTTAACACGAATCGGCTCGTCTCCTTTGAGATAAACTCCCTTTTCCGCAAGCTGCTTTTCATTTTCAAGAAAAAGAACAGCCATAATAGTGCCGATAAGAGTCATAACACCAAGCGTAACAACAGCTCCCTGGAATCCGAAATGTCTTGAAACTGCAAGCGGAATAGCGTTTCCAAGCGCACCCGAAAGTCCGTTTATAAGGTAATATGTACCAAAAGAGTTGCCTGATTCACCTTCACCGCCAAGGTTATTGATATACTTAACGAGGCAAGCCCAGTAAGGCATCATTATTATCGGCTGAAGTCCCCAGATAACAAGTGCAAAATTATAATTCGATACAAATACCGCAAAAATAAACGTAAGAACTGTTATGCCGCCGATAGCAAATGTAATAACCTTTTTTGCTTCCAATTTATCCGCCAAGTACGGACCTACAAGGAAAAGCGCAAGACTTATTGTCTGCGATACGGTATTAAGCAAGCCGAGCTGAGCGTTTGTACATCCCATAAGCTCAATCATCTGATCATAGAACACATATCGGATATACATAAGGCAGTAAATAGTTCCGCCTACATAACCGAGGGTGATAAGACGCATGTACTTCATAAATGTTCCCTGCTTCTTAATCAATTAGTCCACCTTCTTTCTTTTACTTTTAAAAATAAACAATAATTGCCGATTGAATATTTTAGAAAATTCAATCTGTTCTTTATGTATATTATATTCTTTATATATATTTGTATCTATAGCCGCTTGGTTCTTGTGTATATACTTTAGGTATATACCGGCAGGCACTGCTACTATAAGTTCATACAATCTTGGAATAATACTACAACTTCATCCGGCGGCATCATATTATCCGCATATTCCGCCTCTATTGCGGCAATAAGCTCTTCCTTTGACGGCATTTCCGTTTTGATATCATTGTATTTTGTAGGAAGTCCGACTTTCTTATAGTATGCAATAATGTTCTGCACTCCCTCTTCACAAGCTGCAGAGGCAGAAAGTCTTTCATTCGCTCCCCAGATGTTCACCATATATTTCTTAATTTCATCTGCATGGTATTTCGTCTCCGCACGCAGCCAATACGGGAATATTACTGTAAATGTTTCGCGGTAAGCAATACCTAATTTTCTTCTGATTACTCCTACATAATCGTATATATTATATGTCCATGTGCGGTCCTTTCCGAGTGACGGTACTGCGTTTGTTCCGAAAATCGACGCATGAGTCTGATTTGCTCTCGCATTGTAATTTGTCGGGTCTTCAAGCGCTATCTCAAGACTTTCTCTTATAGTATCGCACAGACCTTCAATAAGTCTTTCGGAAATCGGACTGTTTCCTGTGAAGTAATTAAGGCTGATCTGAATAAAAGTAACCATTGCGCCGTAAGCCGTCGAAAGTTTGCCCAGTGTATATGAAAACTCCGGATTGAGAATAGAAAAATCCGGTATGAATCCATAAAGTGTTCCATTTGCTCCTGTTACCTCATCATCGACAATCGCTCCTTTTCCTGTCTCCGAACCGCCCGATGGATAAGTTGGAACTGCACCTATGAGAAGACGCGGCTTGCCGGCTGTTGACATTTTCCCGGAAATATAGTCCCAAAGATACTCATCCTCATTTTCCGCACCAAATGCAATAACTTTCGCCATATCCATACAAGTGCTGCCGCCGATACCGATAATACAGCCTACTTTTTCGGCTCTCGCGAGTTTTATACCCTCTTTTACATTGCCTAAGTAAGGCTTCGTGATGCCGCCGAAATCCACATATGAAATTCCCGCGTCTTTAAGTGTTTTTATTATCGCATCGTATGTACCATTTGCCTTTACTGAACCGCCTCCGTATACAAGCATTACTTTATTTGTCTTTTTCTTGATTTCATCAGGCATCTTGCTGAGCGCCGACTTTCCAAAATGAACATTGATAGGATGATTAAAACTGTAATCTAACATATCTTTTCTCCTTTTTCATATAACTTTTGCAACTTGCACGTCGTTATGATATAATTACGGACAGTATAACAGGCGGTAGTAGCTACCTGTCAAGCTTATAAGTATGTTTTTTTAATAAAGGAGTTTTTAAGAAATATGTACACTATGAAACAGGTTTGTGAAATGACGGGGATGACATATGAAGGATTAAAATATTATTGTAATCAGGGTCTTGTGCCATATGTAAAACGTGATGAAAATAATCGACGTGTTTTTGACGATGCCGATGTTCTCTGGATAAATCACCTCGGCTATATCCGCCGCTGCCGTATGGGCATTAAAGAACTTCGAGATTTTGTAGCTCTGTGCCTCGAAGGGGAGAGCACCGTAGCCAAGCGCAAATCAATTATACAAAAAAAGCGCGGCGAACTCGCCGCGCAGATTGCGCTTCTCCAAAAAAATCTTGAATACGCTGACCGCGAAATTGCCTTTTATGATAAAGTATTATCAGGCGAAATCGAATACAAAAGCGGACTCGTACCGCAAAACAGATAAGCGTTTTATAAATTTTTCAAATCAAGTTTTATTTTAAGTTTTAAAGTCCTCTGCCAAACTTTATTCCGTATCTCAAAGCAAAAGCCGAGGACATTACGAAAATGGTGCAAAGTGCATATCCGAACAGAATTCCTGTCCAAAGCCTCCTTATATTATTGCTTTCATAATTTGTCTTAAGCTGAACAAAGCCGTCAATAATAAGCGGAAGCATAAGGAAAATAAGTATTGCAATATGCGGCCGCCATATCACATAAGTAACTGCAGCAATTATAATACCTGCAAGCTCTCCTGTGCATCTGGCGCACAACGGCATTTTTTTGCCTTTTATATGAAATGATCTGTCGTCTCTGGTATGGCACCCGAATATAATCGGCAGCCATTTATATATTACAGACAATTCTCATTACATCCCGGCAACGCCAAGACCAACACCTATTACAACCATTACTATGTAATAAATAACTACGCAAATAACACCAACGAGAGCTCCGATTCCGGCAGCCTTCGATGTCTTAGGCTTAGTATCCTTCCAAACAAGGAACAGGATAAGACCTACGATAGGAACACAACATCCGAGAAGTCCCCATAAAAATCCCCCGTTATCCACAGTGCCGGTTGTCAATTCATCTTTCTGGGGAACTCCGCAGTGCGGACAAACTACAGCGTTATCGTCAATTTCTTTTCCACAGTTTTTACAAAATGCCATCTTTCTTTCCTCCTAAATACAA
The DNA here is from genome assembly GCA_022793975.1 of Bacillota bacterium. Taxonomy (GTDB): domain Bacteria; phylum Bacillota; class Clostridia; order Peptostreptococcales; family Anaerovoracaceae; genus QAKD01. Next base: position 2,571 of record JAAWDW010000170.1, on the reverse strand, counting down.
ATTGTTTCTCTTTTCTATCTTTACGGTCAATATCAATTACTTATTCATAAATTTTCGCAGAGTATATAACTCTACGAAAATAAAGTACCTCATATCGACCATACGTTATTTATTATAAAAACTTTAAAAACATTTGTCAATAATGTGCAGAAAAATTGCTAAAATATTATTCACTTAGAAAGGAGCTACATTATGAATACAGTAGATTTCGATTACAATATTGATCAGCTTTCATTTGATCTTATTATCCGTGAATGGCTGCGCTATACACGTTTTCATATTAAAGAATCCAGTTATGCAAAATATAGCAATCTTATCAATAACTATATTTTACCGCATTTGGGCGGCCGGCTTATCTGTGATCTGTCTTATGACACTTTTGAACTTTTCTGCAGCCAGCTGCTAACATCGGGCGGCGTCAAAAAAAACGGTCTTTCACCCAAGACCGTATCAGATATTATTGTACTTTTAAGGAGTATTTTGCAATACGCGGAAAACAAAGGCGCCGCCCTTGCATGTAATGCAAAATCAATTACAATAAGACAGCATACCAAAAAATTTCGAATATTAAGCAACGATGAACAAAAACGATTGTGCAAATATCTTTATACACACATCAGCGAACGCAATCTTGGTATTCTTATCTGCCTGTTTACAGGTCTGCGGCTCGGAGAAATATGTGCGCTGAAATGGGATGATATTTCTTTATCAAATAAGACGATTTTTGTTTACAAAACAATGCAGCGTGTACAGATTAAAAAGAATTCAGAACAAAAAACCAAACTTATAATATCCTCTCCCAAAAGTCAATGTTCGATACGAACGATACCATTTCCGGAAGCCATGCTCCCTCTTATGACACGTATGCAAAGAAACTCTTCTGCATATGTGCTCACAGGCAATGCCGGCAAATATGTAGAGCCACGCACTATGCAGAATCATTTTCATAAAGTTATGGCTGCATGCTCTATTGAACAGTCAAATTACCATATGCTTCGGCACACATTTGCAACCCGCTGTGCCGAACTTGGATTTGACGCAAAACTTCTCAGTGAAATTCTCGGACACTCCACAGTAAATCTCACTATGAACAGATATGTACATCCTTCAATAGAAATTAAACAGTATAATATGAATAAACTGTCTTCATTGATTACTTTAGATTCGTAGAGTTATATACTCTGCGAATCTAAAGAATAGTATCGCCATATTTACAGACAAAATACAGCAATTTTTATAATTAAGGAGGAAAGAAAGATGTTATTTTGTAAAAACTGCGGAAAAGAAATTGATGATAACGCTGTAATTTGCCCGCACTGTGGCGTTTCTCAGGAAGAGCAGTCTCTTTCACAAACAAGTTCCGGCAGCGGTCTGGGAATTGCTTCACTTGTTTTAGGAATTATCTCTATTGTAATAGGCGTATTCAGCGGCGGTTCTCTTGGATGGATTGGCGCTCCCATCGGTATTGTTGGCATAATTCTCGGCGCCATAGGCAGAAAGAATGCTTCGGAAACAAAAAAAGGAATTGCCAATGCCGGTTTTACCTGCTCGATTATCGGTACAATATTATGCATTCTTTTCTATGTTGCCTGTATCGCTTGCATAGGTGCCATAGGCTCTGCAATGTAAAAACGTTATTTCTGCATATTAATGCGGGCAAAAATATACAGCATCATATTATTGCCCGCTAAATTTATATAATTGTATGGGTAGTCTCGGATTATATCTTTTTAATTTTTTCATCGCATATTATGGGCTTTTTATCGTTATCGGTATTTTTATTTCCTTTGCCGCAGCACGCATGCAAATAATTAAATTCCGTCTTGATATGAATGATTTTTTTATTATTGTTTCTGTCAGTGCTCTTTGCGGAATTGCCGGCGCCAAGTCTCTATTTTTATTGACAATCATTAAAGATATAGATTTTTCAAAGATTACAGACATATCTTATATCTCTTCGTTTATGAACGGTGGCTTTGTATTTTTAGGAGGTCTTCTCGGAGTGCTTCCGGCTTTGCATTTTTGCAGGGCTAAATTAAATATTCCCGTATCTTCATACATTCAGGCCTGTATCGGATGCTTTCCCATAGGTCATACTTTTGGCAGAGTCGGCTGTTTTTTTACAGGATGCTGCTATGGCATCCCTTTTGCTTGTCCGCTTTCTGTAGTATATACTCAATCAAATTTTGCACCAAACAATACAGCTTTGTTCCCTGTTCAGCTCCTGGAAGCGATGCTCGAACTTATCATAGGTACTGTTCTTATCATATTCAGCAATAAATTAAAGAAAGTTGACGGCCTGTTTTTATATATTTCTCTTTATTCTTTTTGCAGATTCTTTTTAGAGTTTCTGCGGGGAGATCAAATTCGAGGTATTGTTGGCGGAATATCGATTTCACAAATAATCAGTATTTTTCTCTTTTTATTTTCACTATTTTATTTTCTCAATAAAAAAATGAGGAATTCCTAAGAATTCCTCATTTATTTTATGTTCTATAAGCTATTTTGACTAGCACTCAGCACCAAGCTTGAGGCATTCCAAGTTCTTTGGATTGTCAATACCCTTCTTCT
>JAAWDW010000169.1 GCA_022793975.1 Bacillota bacterium | reverse complement strand
ATAGAGGATACGGGCTGCGAGGTTGAAATTGTTCTTGCAAATGACTGCCGCAGTATCCTCGATTACACAAAGAATGTGCTCTGCTGCGACATTCACAGTCGTGAAAGAAGTAAGAAACTTCTTCGTGCTGCCGGTGCGGAAAAAGTATACGGGCTTGATGATATTATGAAATCTTCTGTAAATGGCAGCGGATATAATGAAAAGTATGGACTTCTCGGTTCAAACAAGGCTACAGAGCACAGCGTAAAGCTTTTCCCAAGAGACTGCCAGCCGGTTGTTGACGGAGTGCAGAAGATTATAAAGGAAAAGACGGGTAAGAATGTGGAAGTAATGATTTACGGAGACGGAGCGTTCAAGGATCCTGTAGGTAAGATTTGGGAACTGGCAGATCCTGTAGTATCACCTGCGTACACTTCCGGCCTTGAAGGACAGCCGAATGAAGTTAAGCTCAAGTATCTTGCAGACAATGATTTTGCACATCTTTCGGGTGACGCACTTAAGGAAGCGATTTCTGAGTATATAAAGAAGAAGGACAGCGACCTTGTGGGCAAGATGGTGTCACAAGGCACAACTCCGAGAAGACTCACTGACCTTATCGGCTCACTCTGTGACCTGACATCTGGATCGGGAGATAAGGGCACGCCGATAGTGCTGATACAAGGATACTTCGATAATTATACGGAGGATTAAACAGCATAAATTTTTGAAATATCTTTTTATTATAATTTTTCTATGATATTATGAGCACAACAGAGAGCGGGCGCTTGTCGGTCTCTTATCAGGACTAATTCCCATACCGCAATAACGATGCTGAGGATTTCATAATCTGATATTCTGCCTCTTTCCGAGGCTAACCGCTTGCTCGCTCCGTATTTAGTTACGGTCAGTAGTTTCCATATATTAAAGTTTTGTTGTTAGCTGAAGTTTATTTATTTTTAATTTCAGCTAACTTTTTTTGTTTTTGTTGCTCAAATCTTAATATTACTTAATAAAGCCAGTATATTTTTTTCTAGAAAAGAAGCTCTTGCTTTACCTCATAAATGCGTATCTTGGATAAAACAAATACTTTACTTTATCTAAAGGCATATATATAATAAAGATGTAGTATATTGGTATATTTATGCAAAAAATCCGGCGGAAAGATTTTTTATTATAAGGTTGAAGAAATGTATAAAGCACATATCAACGAAAATACAGGAAAAGTACAAACTGTAAAAGAGCACTGCGAGAATGTAGGGAAGCTCTGCAGAGAATTTTCGATAAATGCATTAAAAGATATTTTATATGCAATAGGAATGCTTCATGATGTCGGCAAATATCAGGATGCATTTCAGAGAAGAATAGACGGTGAAAATATACGAGTTGAGCATTCCGCATGCGGAGCAATCGCCGCCAAAGAAGAGTATCACGATGCACAGGTACCTGCGCTTATGATGGGCTGCTGTATTGCAGGCCATCACAGCGGTATTCCCGATATGGGACATGCGACCGATACGGAAGAACTTACTACATTAAACGGAAGATTAAAGCGCAAATTTGATGATTACAGTGTTTACAAAAACGAACTTATGATGCCGCCTGTTGACAATACAGCATTTGCTGAATTTATGGTGAAAGGCTGTAATAATTCGCAGGACAAGCTTATCGATAAATTTGCCTTTGTAACAAGGTACTGCTTTTCGTGCCTTGCAGATGCTGATTCTTTGGATACGGCCGCATTTGCCGGCGATGAAAATCGCCGAGCTTTGGAAGCGGATTTTGAAAGATGTCTTGCCAAGGTAAACGTGTGTCTTAGTTCATTTGTATGCGAAACGGATTTGCAGAAAACAAGAGTAAAATTGCAGCAGGAGGCATTTGACAAAGTAAGTGTATGCGGCGAAATTTTTCTGCTGCAAATGCCAACGGGAAGCGGCAAGACTCTGTGCAGCATTAAATTTGCCCTGAAAAGGGCGCTTTTACATAATAAAAAGCGAATAATATATGTAATTCCATATAATTCAATAATAGATCAGACAGCTGCTGAATTTGAATCAATTTTTGAAAGTGATGCCGAGATATTAAGGCATCAGTCTACTTTTTCTTACAGCGAGCAAAACGATTATGATGAAGACTACAAGCTTAACGCAAAATATGCTTCGGAAAATTGGGATGCGCGAATTATCGTTACGACAATGGTTCAGTTCTTTGAATCAATTTATTCAAACAAAAGAAGTAAATTGAGAAAACTTCATAATATGGCGGACAGCATTCTTGTCTTTGATGAAGCGCATCTTATGCCGCATAACTATCTTCAGCCATGTCTCGAAGCGGTTTCCTATCTTACTTCCGATTTTAACAGTGAAGCTGTATTTTTGACGGCAACAATGCCGGATTTCAGGAATCTTATTACGGAATACGGACTTGCAGACAGCAAAATAGTAGATTTGATCGATGACAAGAGCGATTTTGACAAATTTGATAAATGCGATTATAAATACATTTCATCCAAAAGCGGAGACGAGATTTTAAGTATGGCGAGTAAGATGCCGTCGTCACTTATAATAGTGAATACCAGAAAATCCGCGCAGCAGCTTTATAAATCTATACATCACGGAAAGAAATATCATTTATCAACATATATGACGGCGTTTGACAGGGAGAAGACTATTTCAGAAATAAGAAATGAACTCGTGCAGCTTGCCAAAGATTATCCTGATTTTACAGATGTACCTGAAGAAAGGAGAATAACTGTAATTTCAACTTCACTTATTGAAGCGGGAGTCGATCTTGATTTTTATACAGTATTCAGAGAACTTTCAGGACTTGACAGTATTCTCCAAGCGGGTGGAAGATGCAACCGCGAGGGGAAGAGAAAAAAGGGAGATGTGTTTATTTTTGAACTGAAAGAAAATGAAGGAAAAATCATACGAGATATAAGACCTAATATAACAAAAGGAATTTTACAGAAGTATGGAGATATAAGCGCAAGTGAAAGCATCGAAGAATACTACCGAATGCTGTTTTATGCGGATAAAGATTTACTTGATGCTAAATCGATGCACAAATATTGCAGCAATATTCAAAATATACCGTTTAAGAAATACGCGGATGAATTTGAGCTTATTGATTCAAATACGATATCGGTAGCAGCAGTTTGCGATGAGCGAAGCTGGGAGCTTGTCCGTACGCTGGAGTATACAGGCAAGGGCAGCGAGAGAAGTTTTCAGAGGTATGCGTTTTCTGTATATCAAAAAGAATTTGATTTGCTGCTTGCTCAGAATGCGATAGATGACTTTGGTAGCGGCATATGGTGTTTAACGAATAATGATTATTATGATAAAGAGACAGGTATTACTTTTGAAGCAAAAGATTATATTATTTAATTTTATAAAATTATGAAAGGAGATGAGAAAATGAGTTTTGGCTTTAAGATTATGGCAGAGGGTGATTACGCGTGTTTCACGAGACCCGAACTTAAGGTGGAAAGGGTCAGCTATGATGTTCCGACGCCGGGAGCGCTTGAAGGAATGCTTAAAAGCATATACTGGAAACCGGCAATACGATATGTTATCGACAAAATAATTGTTTTCAACCCGATTGATTTTGTGAACATCAGACGAAATGAAGTAAAGGCAAAAGTGAATTACAGAGATTTTCTGCGGCAGATGGAAGGAAAGGATTCCGACCCGTGTATTTACACATCAGAGAGCCGCAGCCAGCGCGCAGCGATGGTTCTGAAAAATGTCAAATACGGGATAGAGTTTCACTTTGAACTTACGGGAATAAAAAGTGATGATGAAACCGATGCAGAGAATAAGCATTACAGTATCATAAAAAGAAGGCTTGAAAAGGGACAGCAATTCAGGACACCGTGTTTCGGCTGCAGTGAATTTCCGGTGAAGAGAATCACACTCGTTGATGAGTTCGACATGAACCTTATAAACAGCTCGGTGCTTTCATCAGGTGATGTGGACCTTGGTTTTATGGCATATCGTGTGCAGTTTATTGACGGCGGGTATCCAAAGAATGATGATTGGGAGAGTCCAGTGTTTTCCGATAAAGCGACCACCTTATATTACAGACCGCATATGATAAACGGCGTGATTGATGTAGCAAAATACAAGGAGGAGATGAAATGCTGATAAAAGCGCTTTGCGATTATTACGATATCCTTGCGGAAAGCGGACAAGTACTTCCCAGCGGATATTCCAATGTCAAGGTACACTATTTGGTGGCGCTCACTCCCGACGGAAAAATTGACGATATTATAGATTGGCAGGTTACAGAAAAGTATTCGGCGGGCAATAAGATTAAAGAAAGACAAGCTGCAAGAAATGTGATAATGCCTAGGAGGACAGAAGCAACAAAAATTGAGAGTAATATAATAGAGCACAGACCGCTTTATCTGTTTGGTCTCAATTTTGAAAACGATGCTTTAACGCCTAATGACGAAAAACAAAAAGCAGTAAAATCACATACGGATTTTATAGAAAAAAATAAAGAGTTTTTAACAGGGATAGATTCGCCTGTTGCAAATGCTTATCTGAATTTTATCATCATTTGGAACCCGGAAGAAGAAACCCGCAATCGTTTTCTTTTGGACTTAGGAAAAAAGTACAGCACCTCATCGTTTGCATTTTGCTTGTCGGGCAGACCGGATTTATTGCTGCATGAGGACAGCGCAGTAAAAAATAAATGGGAAGAACATTTGCAAAATGAAGCAGGAAACCGGGGAAATGAAGTAGTCTCACAGTGTGCCATAACCGGGAAAGAAGAAGCGATAGCGCGTATCCATGGCAAAATAAAAGGCATTGCCGGCGGTATGTCATCAGGCGGAACGCTTGTCGGATTCAACAATCCTTCTGATGAGTCATACGGAAATGAGCAATCGTATAACAGCAACATATCGCAGAAAGCGGCGGAAAAGTATGCATACGCGCTTAATTTTCTTTTGGCGGATAAAAGTCATAAAACACTTATGGATGGTATGACGGTTTTGTTTTGGGCAGTAAGCGAAGAGAAAAAATACAGCGATTTATTTTCAATGCTGATTTCAGGAAGCGCAGAGACGCTGGACAAAGAGCAGACAGAAGAGATGCTTTCTCGTCTTATGAGTGCGGCAAAGGCAGGAAATATTTCAAATGAAAGAATAGCGGATATTTCGGGAATTGATCCCGGTGTGGATTTTTATATAGCAGGGCTTAAACCAAACAGCTCCAGAATATCGATGAAATTTTTATATCATAAGAAGTACGGAGAGATTCTGCAAAATATCGCGCGTCATCAAAATGATCTTCAGATAGCGGGACGAGCAGGCAGGGTTGAACTCTGGCAGATTAAAAGGGAACTTGTGCCGCCTAAGAGCAGCAATGTAAGCATAGACCCGGCGCTTCTTTCAAAAATATTTGAAGCAGTTTTATACGGAACTGCATATCCCGATTATTTGATGTCGGCGATGATACGGAGAGTAAAGACTGACACTGATCAAAGATTTAATTACATAAGGGCAGGAGTTATAAAGGCCTGCATAAACAGAAAACAAAGGCAGTTATGCCAAGAGGAGGAATTAAAAGTGGCATTAGACAGAGAAAATACCAATACTGCATATCTTTGCGGAAGATTATTTGCCGTACTTGAGAGGCTGCAGCAGGCTGCATCGGGCGGCAGCTTAAACCGCACAATAAAGGATACTTATTTTGCTTCGGCAGCGTCAAAACCCGCAGTTATTTTTCCTAAGCTTATAAAGCTTGCGCAGAATCATCTCGGAAAAGTAAATGCACCTGTGTTTTACAATAAACAGATAGGTGAGATAATGAATATGCTTGACGAAGATTTCCCGGAAGTACTGCCGCTCATAGAACAGGGTAAATTTATGATTGGCTACTATCAGCAGGCGCAGAGCTTTTTTGAAAAGAAAGAAAAATCAGAGGAAGAAATGTAAATATAAGGAGGAAAGTTAAAATGGCAATTAAGAACAGATATGATTTTGTAATGTTATTTGATGTAGAAAACGGAAATCCGAACGGCGACCCGGATGCGGGTAATAATCCGCGAGTGGATGCAGAGACAGGATACGGATACATAACAGATGTATGTCTTAAAAGAAAAATCAGAAATTATGTTGAACTTTGTAAAGAAGGCGAGGCAGGTTACAATATTTTAATCAAGCCGGACAAAGCGCTTAATACCAAGTTTGCCGAAGCATATGAAGCAAGCGGCCTTCCTGCAGGTAAAAAAGAAAAAAGCGCCGATGATATAAAGACAGCAAGAGATTATATGTGCCGCAACTATTTTGATGTGAGGGCGTTCGGGGCAGTAATGTCGACAGGCGATAATCCGTGCGGTATTGTCAGAGGACCGGTTCAGATCAATTTTGCAAGGAGTATTTCACCTGTCAGCATAGAAGATGTGACAATTACAAGACAGGCAAGAACGAAAGAGGAAAGCAGAGAAACAGGCGATACCGAAATGGGAAGAAAAAGCATAATACCGTATGCATTGTACCGCGCCGAAGGCTATATTTCCGCATCGCTTGCCGATAAAATGACAGGATTATCGGATGAAGATGTGGAGCTTCTGTGGGAATCGATTATCAATATGTTTGAAAATGATCACAGTGCAGCCCGCGGTAAGATGTGTATGAGGAAGCTGTATGTATTCAAGCACGAAAATATGCTCGGTAACTCACCTTCGCACATTCTTTTCGATAAAATAAGCATAAAGCAGAAAGAAATGACGCCGCCGAGAAGTTTTAATGATTATGAGATTACGGTTGATGGCGATATGCCGGCCGGAGTAGAATTGATAAGCAAGATATGATAGCAGATACAAATCAAATTACGATTCGTTCAATACAGCATTATCTTTATTGTCCGCACAGATGGGGACTTTTGGAAGTGGGCAGAGTTTGGAGCGAGAATGCTTTTGTAGTAAAGGCTAATATAATGCACGAGCGTGTTCACGGCAGTGAAAACAGTTATACGCCATACAAAGGCAGAAAAGTGTATACGGCCGTAAAAGTATACAATGACAAGCCGGAGTATGGTATATACGGTGTCACGGATTGTATAGAAACAGATGAAAAGCAAAATATTTGCATTGTAGAATATAAGCCGACGAAGCCTAAGACAAGTGATTATAATTTTGAAGATTTAATGCAGGTATTTGCGCAAAAAATTTGTGTGGATTATATATTCAAATGTGACTGCGATGCTGTTATTTAT